>DASQSR010000036.1:0-9299 GCA_035642295.1 Allostellaceae bacterium
GATGAGGAGGATGCCGTGCCTGGTGCAGATCTCGCGAATCCGCTGGAGATAGCCCTTGGGTGGCACCAGGACGCCGGTCGAGCAGGCGACCGGCTCGACGATGACGGCGGCGATGGTCGAGGCGTCGTGCAGTGTGACGATGCGCTCGAGCTCGTCGGCAAGATGCGCGCCCCATTCCGGCTGCCCGCGCGAGAAGGCCTGTTTCGAACGGTCATAGGTGTGCGGCAGGTGGTCGACCCCGGCGAGCAGCGGGCCGAAGAACTTGCGGTTGTTGGCGATGCCGCCCACCGACATGCCGCCGAAGCCGACGCCGTGATAGCCGCGCTCGCGCCCGATGAGCCGCGTGCGCGTACCTTCGCCGCGCTGGCGCTGATAGGCGATGGCGATCTTGAGTGCGGTGTCGACCGCCTCGGAGCCGGAATTGGTGAAGAAGACATGGTCGAGGTCGCCGGGCGCGAGCGCCGCGACGCGCGCCGCCAGCTCGAAGGCCTTGGGATGGCCCATCTGGAACGCGGGGGCGTAGTCCATCTCGGCCGCCTGCGCCTGGATCGCGGCGACGATCTTGGGATGAGCATGGCCGGCATTGCAGCACCAGAGCCCGGCGGTGCCATCGAGCACCGGCCGGCCGTCGGCGCTGGTGTAATAGAGCCCTTTGGCGGCAACGAGGAGCCGCGGCTCGGCCTTGAACTGCCGATTGGCGGTGAACGGCATCCAATAGGGCTCGAGGTCATTGGGCGTGCGCGCCGCGCTGGCGCGGGCGGCGGGCTCGGCAGTGAGGGCGGCCATGGCAGATCCTCCGGAGGGGCTTCCTGCCATCTTCCTTACCAAAACGTTTCGCGCAAGCATCGCCACCCCCGCGCTCTGCACAACGCTGGCGCGCTTAAAATAGTCTGGCTTAATATAAGCACGCTTATTAGATTCCGGCCATGACCCAAGCCGCTCTCGACCGGAGCTTCGGCTTTCTTCTGCATGACCTCGCCCGACTGATCCGCAAGCGCTACGAGCAGCGCGCCCGGCCGCTCGGGCTCACCCGCGCGCAGTGGCAGACGCTGGCCCACTTGCAGCGGCGGGAAGGGATCAACCAGGCCGGGCTCGCCGAGCTGCTGGAGATCGAGCCGATCACCGTCGCGCGCCTCATCGACCGCATGGAGGAGGCGGGGCTGGTGGAGCGCCGCGCCGATCCGTCCGATCGCCGCGCTCATCGCCTCTATCTCACCGAGCGCGCGCGGCCCCTGCTCGACGGCGGGCGCGCCGTCGGAGAGATTGTCTATGCCGAGGCCTTCGCCGGGATCACCGACGAGGCGCGCGAGTATCTCATCGATCTCCTGATGCATGTCCGCGGCAACCTTTCGGAGCGGCGCGGCGACGAGGAGCGGAAGCCGGCCTTGCCCCTCCGAGGCGAAATTGCGGAGAATTCTTTATGAGCACCACGACCGGCGAGCGCGTCCGCGAGCGTTCGGCCAGCCTTGCGCGTGGCTGGAGCCGCGGGCGCCTGCTGCGTCTGCTGCTGATGTTTGCCCTGCCGCTGGCGATCGTCATCGGCGGCGGCTGGTGGTACCTGACCTCGGGCCGCTACGTCGCGACCGACGACTCCTATGTGCAAGCCGACACGGTGACGCTCAGCAGCGACGTTCCCGGCCGCGTCGTCGCCGTCGAGGTGCACGACAACCAGTATGTCAAGGCGGGGCAGATGCTCTTCCGCCTCGACGACCGGCCCTACCGCGCCGCGGTCGAGCGTGCCGAGGCGCAGCTCGCTTCCGCCCGGCTGCAGGTCGAGGGGCTGCGCGCGACATACCGCCAGCGCCAGGCCGATCTCGCCGCGGCCGAGGACACGCTCAAATACCAGCAGACCGAGTACGAACGGCAGACGCACCTGCTCGAGCAGCACATCGCTTCCCAGGCGAGCTTCGACCAGGCGCGCAACCGCTATGTCAATGCGCGCCAGCAGGTCGAGGTCGTGCAGCAGCAGATCGCCAATGTTCTCGCCAGCCTCGACGGCAATCCCGACATCCCGACGGATAAGCATCCGCTCGTCGAGGAGGCGCAGGCCCAGCTTGACCAGGCGGAGCTCAATCTCGGCTATACCGTGATCCGGGCGCCCGCCAACGGCATCGTCACCAACGTCAACAAGCTGCCGGCCGGCAACTATCTTACGGCGTCGGCTCCGGCCTTCTCGCTGGTCGAGACCGACCATCCCTGGATCGAGGCGAATTTCAAGGAGACCGAGCTCACCCACATGAAGGCGGGCGACACCGCCACCATCTCGGTCGATGCCTATCCCGACGCCACGTTCAAGGCGCGCGTCGCCAGCCTCAGCCCAGGCACCGGCTCGCAGTTCTCGGTGCTGCCGCCGCAGAACGCCACCGGCAATTGGGTCAAGGTGGTGCAGCGCCTGCCGGTACGGCTCGAAGTCGAGAATCCCGATCCGGCGCGGCCGCTGCGCGCCGGCATGAGCGCCACGGTCGAGGTCGACACGCACTACCAGACGCCGGTCGCCCGGATGCTCGCGTCGATCTTCTGAGCCCATGCCCACCACCGCGCCCGTCCCCAACCGAGCGCTGATCACCGCCTCGATCATGCTGGCGACGATCATGCAGGCGCTCGACACCACGATCGCGAACGTGGCGCTGCCCTATATGCAGGGCAGCCTGTCGGCGTCCCAGGACCAGATCACCTGGGTGCTCACCTCCTACATCGTCGCCGCCGCGGTGATGACGCCGGTCACCGGCTGGATCACCGGCCGCCTGGGCCTCAAACGCGTCTTCCTGGTGTCCGTTGCCGGCTTCACCGTCTCCTCGATCCTCTGCGGCTGGGCCGGCACCCTCGGCGAGATGGTGCTCTTCCGCCTGCTGCAGGGCATCTTCGGCGCGGCGCTGGTGCCGCTGTCGCAATCGGTGCTGCTCGACATCAATCCGCGCGAGAAGCAGGGACAGGCGATGGCGATTTGGGGCGCCGGCATCATGGTGGGGCCGATCCTGGGGCCGACGCTCGGCGGCTGGCTCACCTTCAACTACAATTGGCGCTGGGTCTTCTACATCAACGTCCCCGTCGGCATTCTCGCCTTCCTCGGCATCATGCTCTTCGTCCGCGACACGCGGCGCGACCGCGGCCTGCGCTTCGACTTCATCGGCTTCGGCCTCCTGAGCCTCGGCGTCGGCGCGTTGCAGATCATGCTCGACCGCGGCGAGCAGCAGGACTGGTTCGGCGCGCTCGAGATCATCATCGAATGCGCGCTGGCGGTCTGCGGCTTCTGGATGTTCGTGATGTGGACCAGCATCGCCGACCGGCCCTTCCTCAGCCCGGTGCTGCTGCGCGACCGCAACTTCGTCGGCAGCTGCATCCTGATCTTCATCGTCGGTATCATTCTCTACGCGACCTTGGCGCTGCTGCCGCCGATGCTGCAGGACCTCATGAACTATCCCGTCACCACCGCGGGCGTGGTGATGATGCCGCGCGGCGTCGGCACCATGTTCGCGATGCTGGCGGTGGGCCGCCTCATCAACCGCCTCGATGTGCGCCTGCTGCTGCTCTTCGGTCTCGGCGTCACCATCTTCTCGCTCTATCAGATGACCGACTACTCGCTCGAGATGGATTACTGGCCGATCATCTGGGCCGGGCTCATCCAGGGTGTCGGCCTCGGCTTCCTCTTCGTGCCGCTCAGCACCGTCGCCTTCGGCACGCTCGATCCCGCCTACCGCGCGCAAGCGGCCGGCTTCTTCAGCCTGGTGCGCAACGTCGGCGGCAGCATCGGCATCTCCATGGTCGAGACGCTGCAGGACCGCATGACCCAGACCGTGCACGCCTCGCTGGCGAGCACGCTTTCGCCGTTCCAGGCTGCGCTGCATCTGCCGGCGGTGCAGCGCTTCTGGGACATGCATACCACCCACGGGCTTGCGGCGCTCAATCAGGAAGTGACGCGGCAGGCGGCGATGATTGCCTATATCGACAATTTCAAGTTCATGATGCTGGTGACGGCGGTGGCGGTGCCGCTGCTGCTGCTGCTCCGCCGCTCCCGTCCTCCCGCCGGCGTTCACGTGGCGGCGGATTAGGGCGCGTCACGCAGCGGCGCGCAGCGGCCGAAAGGAGCGCAGCATGGATCACCTTGGCGCCACCTATCCCTCTCTCGTCGGCAAGGTCGCCCTCGTCACCGGCGGCGCCACCGGCATCGGCGCCGCCATCGTCCGCGCCTTCGCCGCGCAGGGCACGAAGGTCGGCTTCCTCGATTTCGACCGCGCCGCCGGCGCGGCGCTGGCGGCGGCGCTCGGCCCGGTGGCGCATTTCGAGCCGGCGGATCTGCGCGATCTCGATGCCCTGCCACAGGCGATCGCGCGCGTTGCCGCCGCGCTCGGACCCATCGACATTCTCGTCAACAACGCCGCCCGCGACGACCGCCACACCATCGCCGAGGTGACGCCGGCCTATTGGCGCGAGCGCTTCGCCAGCAATCTCGATCACCAGTTCTTCGCCGCGCAGGCGGTGGCGGCGGAGATGGCCAAGCGCGGTCGCGGCGCCATCGTCAATCTCGGCTCGGCCAGCTATCTCGCCAGCCACGACAGCTTCGTCGCCTACAAGACGGCGAAATCCGCCGTCGTCGGGCTGACCCGCGCCCTCGCGCGCGAGCTCGGCGAGCGCGGCATTCGCGTCAACAGCGTCGTCCCCGGCTGGATCATGACCGAGCGCCAGATCGAGAAATGGCTGACCCCGGCCGGCGAGCAGGAGCTGCTGCGCCGGCAATGCCTGAAGCGCAAGCTGGTCCCCGAGGACATCGCCCGCGTCGTGCTGTTCCTCGCCTCGGACGAGGCGAGCGCCGTTACCGCGCAGAGCTGGTTCGTCGACGGCGGCAGCGTCTGAGCACGGCTAGCACAGCGCGGCGAGATCGGCGCGCAGGCGCTTGGGGCTCGAAGGCGCGATGCGGTGCTCGGTCGCATCCTGCATCCGGAGCCAGATCGGCAGCGCCGCCGCCAGCAGCACGCGGCCGGCGCGCGTCAGCGCGAGGCGCCGGCTGCGCCGGTCGCCGGCATCCACCTTCACCCGCACCAGGCGGCGGCGCTCGAGCGGCTTCAAGTTCGCGGTGAGCGTGGTGCGGTCCATGGCGAGCAGCGCCGAGACCGCGCCCATCGTCGGCGGGTCGGGGCGGTTCAGCGCCATCAGCAGTGAGAACTGGCCGTTGGTGAGCCCGACCGGCCGCAGCGCCTCGTCATAGCGTCGCGCCACCGCCCGCGCCGCCCGCTGCACGTGAAGGCAGAAGCAGGCGTCGCGCACCTCAGGGGTGACCCGGAAGGGCAGCGGCTCGCGCTTTGACATGAGCGCATCGTGTTGATATCAACGTAATTGTCAAGGAGAGAGCCGATGCCGACGGTGTCGTTCACGCCCGCGCTCGAGCGCTTCCTGAACGTCGCCGCGGCGACGGTCGAGGGCGCGACCCTGGGCGAGGCGCTCGGCGCCGTCTTCGCGCAAAAGCCGGCGCTGCGCGGCTATCTCCTCGACGACCAGGGCGCGCTCCGCCGGCACGTCGCGGTCTACGTCAACGGCGCGCCGGCGCGCGACCGCGCGCGGCTCAGCGACCGGCTCGCGCCTGCCGACTGCGTCTATGTGTTCCAGGCACTCTCCGGCGGCTGAGGGAGACGAGGAATGGCCGATCGACTCTATGTCGGAACGCGCAAGGGCCTCTTTACGCTGGCGCGCCGCAACGGCGCCTGGGAGATCGCGCAGACGCGCTTTCTCGGCGATCCCGTCTCCGCCGTGCTCGAGGAGCCCGATGGCACGCTGTTCGCCGCGCTCGATCTCGGCCATTTCGGCGCCAAGCTCTGGCGCCGCGACCCCGCCGGCGACTGGCAGGAGCTGGCGGTGCCGGCCTTCCCGCCCAAGCCCGATGACGCCGCCGACGATCCCCATCCCTGGTCGCTGACCAAGATCTGGGCGCTCGAGCCCGGTGGGGTTGCGGGCCGCCTCTGGGCCGGCACGATTCCGGGCGGTCTCTTCCGCTCCGAGGATGGCGGCCGATCCTGGTCGCTCGCCGACGCGCTCTGGCGCCATCCCGAGCGGCGGCTCTGGGGCGGCGCCGGCGGCGAGCAGCCGGGCATCAGCGCCGTGCTCGTCGATCCCCGCGACCCCGACGCGCTGCGCCTCGGCGTCTCCACCGGCGGCGTCTGGGCGAGCGGCGATGGCGGCCGATCCTGGGGCGTCATCAATCACGGCATGTACGCCGAATACATGCCGCCCGAGCGGCGCGCCGATCCCGTGGCGCAGGATGTGCACATGCTGGCGCGTTCGCCGGCCGCCCCCGAGATTCTCTGGTGCCAGCATCACAACGGCGTCTTCCGCTCGGCCGATGCCGGCGCGAGCTGGCACGAGGTGACGGCGATCCGCCCATCGAAATTCGGCTTCGCCGTCGCCTGCCATCCGCACGATCCCGACACCGCCTGGTTCGTGCCTGCGATCAAGGACGAGCGGCGCATTCCTGTCGATGGCCGGCTCGTCGTCGCTCGCACCCGCGACGGCGGCAACAGCTTCGACGTGCTGACAGCGGGCCTGCCGCAGAGCCACGCCTACGATCTCGTGCTGCGTCATGCGCTCGCGGTCGATGGCGGCGGCGAGCATCTCGCCTTCGGCTCTACCACCGGCGGCCTCTGGATCTCGGAGGATGGCGGAGACGCCTGGGCGATGGCCGAGGCGCGCCTGCCGCCGGTCGCGGTGGTGCGTTTCGCCGCGGGCTGACGCGAGCTGCTGCGACATCGCGCCGCGCCGCGCCCTGCGCTTTCTGCAACGCCGTCATGCGGTGCTTGTGCTCGGCCCTCTTGGACGCCACATCCCGCGCGGGCGCCCGAAAGGGCGTTTCCTCCCTGAACTTGGGCCGCGCCTCGTGCGCGGCCCAATTTTTTCAGAAAGTCTCGACCCAGGGCCGGAGCTCGATCTCCCAGGTCCAGGCGCTGCGCTGCTGGCGGTGCAGCGCGAGATAGGCGAGCGCGATGGCGTCGGGGTCGAGCATGCGGTCGCCCTCGGTGCTGCCGGGGCTGCCGATGGCGCCGTCGATGACGACATGGCCGACATGGATGTTCTGCGGCTGCAGCTCGCGCGCGAGGCTCTGCGCCAGGCCGCGCAAAGCGAACTTCCCCATGGCGAACGAGGAAGAGCGCGCATAGCCCTTGACGCTGGCGGAAGCGCCGGTGAAGAGCAGGGTGCCGCTGCCGCGCTGCAGCATCAGCCGCGCCGCTGCCTGCGCCACCAGGAAGCCGCCATAGGCGCTCACCTCGAGCGCGCGCAGCACCCGCGGCGGGTCGAGCTCGGTGATCGCGCCGCGCACCCGCGCGCTCGGATTGTAGACGACGATATCGGGAGCGCCGAGCTCGGCCTCGACGGCGGCGAAGAGCGCCGTCACGGCCTGCGGCTCGCTCGCATCGGCAGCGAAGGGGCGCGCCCCGGTCTCGGCGACAAGCGGCGCCAGCTTCCCGATGTCGCGCGCCGCCAGCGCGACGCGCATCTTCTCGCGCGCGAAGAGCCGTGCCAGCGACGCGCTGAGCCCGCTGCCGGTGCCGACAACGAGGGCGGTCTCCGCCATGGGGCTCTCCTTTGCCGAGGTGGCCGACGCTTCGGTTGTGGCGCATAGTGGCGGCGAAAGCAATCCGAGGGGAGGAAGCGATGGAGCTCGACCTTGCCGGCCGCACCGCGCTGGTCACCGGCGCCTCCAAGGGCATCGGCCGTGCCGTCGCCTTGGCGCTCGCCGCCGAGGGTTGCGATCTCGTGCTGGCGGCGCGCACCGCCGCCGATCTCGACCGCGTGCGCGACGAGATCCGCGCGCTCCGCAATGTCGCGGTGACGACGGCGCCGGTCGATCTGGGCCGCGGCGATGCCGCGCGCGGCCTCGCGCACGCGTTCCCGGCGATCGACATTCTCGTCAACAATGCCGGCGCCATTCCCGGCGGCCGGCTTGATGAGATCGACGAGCCGCGCTGGCGCGAGGCGTGGGACTTGAAGGTTTTCGGCTACATCAATCTCTGCCGCGCCTATCTCGCGCTGATGCGCGCGAAGAAACGCGGCGTCATCGTCAACATCATCGGCAGCGCCGGCGAGCGGCTCGACGCCGCCTATATCGCCGGCAGCGCCGGCAACGCGGCCCTCATGGCCTTCACGCGCGCGCTCGGCGGCGCCGCGCCCGAAGCGGGGCTGCGCGTCGTCGGCATCAATCCCGGCCCGGTCGCCACCGACCGCCTCGTCACGCTGCTGAAGAAGCGCGCGCAGGACCGCCTCGGCGATGCCGCACGCTGGCAGGAGCTGACTGAGACCATGCCCTTCGGCCGCCCCGCGACCCCGGAGGAGATCGCGGCGATGGCGGTGTTCCTCGCCTCCGACCGCTCCGCCTACACCACCGGCACCATCGTCACCATCGATGGCGGCCTCGCCAACCGCCACACGCTCTGACGGCGTTTGCTCGCGTCGCGCTCGATTGGAGTCACGTCCTTGCCAAGTGTGGCGTCATGGACGCGGACATGTCTCCTGAAAGAAGTCCCTTTGAAGTGATGTGTTGCTTTTGCGGCGATCGCGTCGAGCAGAAGTACCCTGATCCATGTACGATCGTCGTGGGCACGGCCAAGAAGGCGAGTGGCGCGCCGAGAACCGCTTGTTCTAAGCGCGGCTGTTACAGTTCAAACTGAGACACCACCGGGCGGCGCACGTCCTTGGCGCCTTCGCTGTGCTCTGAGGCATTCCAGAGGCACCTGCACGAGGTGCAAGGCAGCTCGCTCGCTCGATTGATAATCGTGCGGAAACGGGCTCTTCGCTCCGCCGTTCGCGGCGGCGAACCCTCCGCGCGATCGCCTTACCGCGGCCGCCCCGGGCCCAGCACCAGCTCGGCTTCGGCGCGTGCCGCGGCGCGGCGCAGTGCTTCGCGCTTGAGCTCCACGAGGACGGGCTTGGCATGGCGGCTGCGCACCACGCCGCCGCCGAGCGGCGCCGAGCTCACCGCGCCGGGCAGCGCCAGCCGCTTCACCTGCGGCGCGCCGCCGGTCTCGCTGAGGCTGGCTTCGACTTCCTGGCCCTTGAAGAGGCGGGTGATGCCGGAATCGGCCAGCAGCTGCGCCTCGAAGCCGACATCGCCCAGCCCGGGCAGGCGCAGCGCGCCCTTGCCGCTCTTCGGATCGAACCAGCGCACGACGCCGCGCACCGTGCCCTGCGGCGGCGGCGCCAGCGATGTTGCCGGCGACGCGGCGGCGGCGGGCGCCACCTCGGCGCGGCGCACCAGCTTCGGTGCCGGCGGCGGTGGCGGGGCTTCGACCGGCGGTGCTTCGACGGCGCGTTCGGCG
>DASQSR010000037.1:0-4177 GCA_035642295.1 Allostellaceae bacterium
TAGCAATCGGGCAGGTAGACGATCTTCTCGCTGTAGGCGGCCTGCTGCGATGGCGCAATAAGCGTGCGGTCCGCCATCAGGTAGTCGATATAGTCCGCACCCATGGTTCCGGGATAGCCGAGATAGTTAATCTGAACGGGCGCGGGGCGGCGCGCGAAAATGCCGGTGCGCGCGTCCCCAGTGAATCCTTTGAGGTCGACCAGGATGTCGATCTCGGCCTTTCTGAGCCAGTCCGCCGCCGCGTCGTCATCGAAGGCGCGGCCATCAATGAACCGATCGAAGGACGCGGCGAGCCGGCGGCGCATCGGGGAATCGTCAGCCGGCCCGATGGAAAATCCGACGATCTCAAAGCGCGACCTGTCATGGTGCTCGAAGAGGCCTGCCGCGAGATACGCGGTGGCGTGCTCGTGAAAATCTCCTGAGACGTAGCCGACCCGAATCCGCGCGTGGCGGTAAATCTCCCCGTGCCATTTCGCCGTCGCGGCGCGCGGGTATCTCTTCGCGACCCAAGCCCTTGCACAGGTCAGTTGATCCTCGGCAGACGAGGGAGCGACGACGAAGACGAAGGGCGTGGTGTTCGCCTTCCCGCTCCTCACAGAAGAGATCAGATGCTCGCAGTCGGCGGCAAAGTCGCGCCAGTCGCAGAGCAGCATCTTGGCGTGGAGACGCGCCCCCTCCGCGTCCGGCAGATCGGGCTTCAGCGCCAGCGCCCGGTCATAGGCCGCGATCGCTTCCGTATGCCGCCTGAGCTTATGCAAAGCGTGGCCGCGCCCGAGCCAGGCCTCGGCCAGATCGGGCTTGAGGCTCAGGGCCCTGTCCTGAAGCGCGATCGCCTCGTCGAGATGGCTGAGCTGGAACAGGACATTGCCGCGGCCGACCCAGGCTTCGGCGAGGTCAGGCCGGAGCGCCAGCGCCTTGTCGTAAGCGGCGCCAGCTTGCTGGTGGTGCTCGAGATCGAGCAAGACGTTTCCCCGGCCGAGCCAGGCCTCGGCCAGATCGGGCTTCAACGCCAGCGCTCTCTCGTGAGCGGAGAGTGCTTCGTCATGACGCTTGAACTCGCCGAGCGCCTGGCCGCGAGCGTTCCAGGCCTCGGCCAGATCCGGCCTCAGCGCCAGCGCCTGGTCGAAGGCGGCGAGGGCGTCGTCATGGCGCCCGAGGCCGGAAAGCGCGGTGCCGCGGCCGAGCCAGGCCTCGGCGAGGTCAGGCCGGAGCGCCAGCGCCGCGTCATAGGCGGCGAGGGCCTCGTCATGGCGCCCGAGCTCGTCCAGCGACCTCCCCTTGTTGCAGAGCGCCTCGTGGTATCGGGGATGGAGCGCAATCGCCCGGTCGAAATCGCCGATGGCGCGCTCGAACTCTCTCAGGTCGTTGAAGACCGTGCCACGATCGTTCCACGTCGCGTGCTCAGAGGGCGCGAGCCGGAGAGCGCGGTTGAATTGCTCCAGCGCCTCCCTCGGCCGGTTGAGCTGCTTGAGGATGATGCCGTGATTGCAGAACGACGCGGCCGAGCTCTGATCCAACGTCAAGGCTCTGGCGATGAATTCCTCGGCCTCGGCAAAGCGCTCCAGGCTCATCAAGGCAAGGGCGAGGAGGTTGAGCACCCCGACATGGCGCGGCGCAACCTTCAGCAGCGTCCTGAGGTGGCGCTCGGCCTCGGCAAATTTGCCGGCATTGAGCGCCGTGAGCGCAGCGTGGAAGATCGATTCCGCGGTACTCATGGACGCGTCGTTAGTGGGAACGGGGATGCGGGTCGATGTGGCTCAGCGGCGGCGGTCAACTCGCCCGGCGCGCGCCGCGAGCGCAATCGCCCGCCGTGTCGGGTGCGCACTATAGCATCCTTGCCGCGGCCGGCTATTTCATCGCGGCCGCGATGAGCGCGTCGGCAGCGTCGGCGGCGGTCGCGGCGGGACCGTCGGGACCGAAGGTCTGGGCGCTGACATAGGCGCCTTCGACAAGCAGGAGGAGCTGATCGGCGAGATGCGCCGGCCGCCGCGCCCCGGCGGCGCGGGCGAGCGCAATGAAGCGGCGGCGCAGCTCGTGCTTGTTGGCCTCGGCCACGCGCCGCGCGGGATGGTCGGGCTCGGGAAACTCGGTGGCGGCGTTGCTGAAGGGACAGCCGCGCCAGTCGGCGCGGGTCGTCCGCCGCACGAGGCTGTGGAACAAGGCGCCGAGCTGCGCCGCGGGATCGCCGGGATGACGCGCCACCGTGTCATCCCACCAGCGCCAGTAGCGCCGGTCGGCCGCTTCGAGATAGGCGGCGGCGAGCACGTCCTTCGACGGGAAGCTGCGATAGAGGCTCATCTTGGCGACATCGGCCTTGGCGACGATGTCGTCGACGCCGACGGAGCGGATGCCGCGGCGATAGAACAGATCGCCGGCGGCGGCAAGCAGCTTGTCGCGCGCGCTGGGCTCGCCGGCCGCCGCCGGATCGGCCGGCAATTTCGCCGCCGACGTCTTCCGCCGCCGCATGGCGTTCTCCGTTAGGGTGCTTTACAGAATAAGGATCAGGCCGGTATCGTGTAAAGAGGTAGACCGGTCTGTCTCACGAAGGAGGGGGCGCGATGCGGATGCTGGCCCGGCTGCTGGCGCGGCGCATGCATTACGCGTGGGTCGTCGCCGGCGCCATCTTCGTGACGCTGCTGGCAGCGGTCGGCATTCGCGCGACGCCGAGCGTGCTCATCGTGCCGCTCGAGCATGCCTTCGGCTGGAGCAGCGGCACCATCTCGCTCGCCATCTCGATCAACATCATTCTCTATGGCCTGGTGGGGCCCTTCGCCGGCGCGGTGATGCAGCAGTTCGGCATCCGCCGCACCGTGCTGATCGCGCTGGCGCTGCTGAGCGCCAGCGTCGCGGCGAGCTCGTTCATGACCCAGCCGTGGCAGCTGGTGCTGAGCTGGGGCCTTGCCGTGGGGCTCGGCAGCGGCGTCACGGCTCTGGTGCTGGGCGCCACCATCGTCAATCGCTGGTTCGCCAAGCGCCAGGGGCTGGTGATGGGCGTCATCACCGCCAGCACCGCGACCGGCCAGCTCGTGTTCCTGCCGATGCTGGCGGCGGTGGCGCAAACCCAGGGCTGGCGCCCGGTGGTGTGGATCGCGGCCGCGGGGGCGGCGGCGATGATCCCGATCGTGGCGCTGCTGGTGCCGGAGAACCCCGCGGCGATCGGATTGAAGCCCTATGGCGCGCCGGAGGATGCCGAGATCGCCGCCCCGCCGCGCGCCAATCCGCTGGGCGTGGCGTTCTCGGTGCTCGGGCGCGGCGCCCAATCGGGTGGCTTCTGGCTGCTCTTCGCCAGCTTCTTCGTCTGCGGCGCCAGCACCAACGGCCTCGTCGGCACGCACCTCATCTCCTATTGCTTCGACCACGGCATTCCCGAGGTCCAGAGCGCGAGCTTGCTGGCGGTGATGGGCGTGTTCGATCTCATCGGCACCACGGCGTCGGGCTGGCTCTCCGACCGCTTCGACAACCGCAAGCTGCTGTTCTGGTATTACGGGCTGCGCGGACTGTCGCTGCTTTACCTCCCCTATTCCGGTTTCTCGCTCTATGGCCTCTCGCTCTTCGCCGTGTTCTACGGGCTCGACTGGGTGGCGACCGTGCCGCCGACGGTGCGCCTCGCCCGCGATCTTTTCGGCAAGGAGGACGCGCCGATCATCTTCGGCTGGCTGCTGGCCGGCCACCAGCTCGGCGCCGGCGCCGCCGCCTTCGAAGCGGGGCTGCTGCGCGGCATGCTCGGCAGCTATTTCGTGCCGGTGCTGATCTCGGGCGGGATGTGCCTGGCGAGCGCGCTGATCGTGCTGCGCATCGGCCGCGGCCGCGCGGGACGGCTCGAGCCGGTTCCGGCCTGACGGTTTGCAGCGCCCGTTCCCCGCGCCTAGGATCAGCCGGTCCGCCGCGAGGGAGAGCGCCGCAACCGATGACCCGCATCGCGAAAATCCGCAGCCGCGCCGTCGCCGTGCCGCTGGCGGCGACCACGTCCTTTTCGAGCCGGTCGGTGAGCGAGCGGCATTACGCGCTGGTCGAAGTCGAGGGCGATGACGGCGTCAAGGGCGTCGGCTTCTGCTATGCCGGGCATGCCGCGGGCACGCTCGTCACCAAGGCGGTGCATGGGCTGCTGGCGCGCCGGCTGATCGGCGAGGACGCGCATCGGGTCGAGGGATTGTGGGAGGCGATGTACCAAGAGGCG
>DASQSR010000038.1:0-7450 GCA_035642295.1 Allostellaceae bacterium
GGCCGCCGCCGGATCGGCCGCCGCTGGCGGACCCCAGAGCTCGGCCGCGGCACCCACTGCGCCCTCGGTTCCGGCGACCGCTCCCGCGGCCATGCCGGCCGCCGTCCCGGCGGCGTCGCCATCGCCGCCCTTCGTCTACTCCGTCCAGGCGGGCAGCTTCCTCATCAAGGAAAATGCCGAGAGGCTGGCCGCGGAGCTGACACAGCACGGCTATGCGGCACAGGTGCTGGTCGCGCAGTCGCCGGGCGAGCCGACCTGGTATCCGGTGGTGTTGGCGCCGGTCGGCGACGTCGCGACGGTGGCCCGCCAGGCGCAGGAGTTCACCGCCAGCGAAGGCCGCAACGCCGAAGTCGTCTCCTGGCTGGCGGCGAAATAAGCCGGCGCCAACGGGGCTTCTTGGGGGGGCCGGGGCCATCGGTTATTTCCCATAATATACATTATGCGACTTTCGCGTTGTGGCGGGCAGGTTCGGGCCGAATGACGCGTTGCTCCTCCCCCGCGGTCTCGCCACGAGACGCCGCCATGCTCCCACTGGCAGACGCCGCGCCGTATGCGGAGCACCGTCGCCGGCACCAGCGGCGCTAGAGCGGAAACCGGACTACTGCAAAGAAAAGCTGATGCCGCTCCTGCCGATGCAGAGGCTTCGGGAGCTTCTGCAAGGTCATTCTCGCCGCTGCCGTCGCCGCGGGTTTTAGCCGGTTCTCGGTCGGTTTTTCGCTAATCCCTGCTTTACCTTTCAATGGTCTGCTGCAGTTTCCGCAGAGTTCAGGGACGTCTTTGTGGCTGGCGAACGTATAAAAATTGATCAATCGGCGCTGGCGCGCTTCGCCGACGGCAACGCCCGCTTCCGCCGCGGCCAGCGCGGCGCCTTTCGGCCGCAGCTTGCCTACCATGACCTGACCGGGCTCGATCTCTCCGGCATGGACTTTTCCGGGGTCGACTTTAGCGGCGCCTCGCTCCACCGCGTCACCGCCCGGAACGCCGACCTCAGCAGCGGCAATTTCTTCGGCGCCGATCTGCGCATGGCGCAGCTCCAGGGCGCGAACCTTTCGCGCGCGGACATTCGCGGCGCCTGCCTGCGCGGCGCCGATCTCAGCGGCGCCGTGCTGTTCGAGGCGGATCTGCGCGAAGGCACGCTGCTGCGGCAGGACAAGAAAGGCGGTCTCGCGCCGGTCGACCTCGAAGTGCTGCCGGTCGAGCTGGTCATCGCCAATCTCACCGGCGCCAACCTCACCCGCGCCAAGCTCGCCGGCAGCTTTGCCGTGCGCGCCGATCTCACCAATGCGGTGCTGCGCGGCGCCAATCTCGCGCGCATCGATCTGCGCAACGCCAACCTTACCGGCGCCGTGCTGGAGAACGCCGACCTGTCCCAGGCGAACCTCGCCGGCTGCTCGCTGCGCGGCAGCGTGCTTACCGGCGTTCGCTGGTTCGGCGTGGTGATGGACGGCGCCGACATGCTGGGCGCCGTGCTGGACGATCCGGCGCGGGCCGCGAGCATCGGCGCGCTCAACGTGCCGCGCGGCAAGCAGACCCTGCCCGCGCCGCTCGACGAGCTGCTCAGCGCGCACGAGGCCTGGGTCCGGTCGGTCGGGGTCGAGGGCAAGCGGCTGCAGCTCTCGGGCATCGAGCTCGGCGCCGTCGACCTGCAGAACCGCGACCTCTCCGGCGCCGTACTGCTCAACTGCGTGCTCACCGGGGCGCGCTTCAACGGTGCGCGGCTGATGGTGATCGACCTGACGCTGGCGACGCTCGATCGCGCTGATTTCCGCGGCGCCGATATGCGCGCGGCGGTTCTGCGGCAGGCCTTCCTCGCCCATGCCAACCTTTCCGACGTCAATCTCGATCCGGTCGTGATCGGCGGCGATGTGTCGCGCTCGCGCCGCAGCAATCTCGACCAGGCCCGCCTCTGGAACGCGCAGCTGTGCAACGCCACGCTGCGCGGCGCCTCGCTGCTCAACGTCGATTTTCAGCGCGCCGACCTCGCAGGGGCCGATTTCACCGACGCCCGTCTCGCCGGCGCCAGCTTCACCGGCGCCACGACGCAGGACGCCAAATTTGCCGGCGCCGATCTGCGCCATGTGCACGGGCTGACGCCGCCGATCCGGGTCGAGGTCGGCTGACCGCCGCTCGCCGGTGCTGACCCGCATGTCAGCCGGATTGCCTACCCCGTCGTAGCACGTGACAGCGTGAGAAATCCGGGCTAGCACTCCCGGCGATGCCGTCTGCCTGTGATCGCGCCGCAGCGCCGAAGCCGGTCGATCTCAAGACCTGGATCGGCTTCATCGCCATGAGCTTCGGCATGCTGATGGCGATTCTCGATATCCAGATCGTCGCCAGCTCGCTCCCCGAGATCCAGGTCGGCCTCCACCTGCCCCTGGCGCAGCTCACCTGGGTCCAGACCGCCTATCTCATGGCGGAAATCGTCGCCATCCCGCTCACTGGCTGGCTCACCCGCGTGCTGTCGACGCGCGGCGCCTTCGTCGTCGGCGTCGCGGGCTTCACCGCCGCCAGCGTGGCTTGCGCGCTTTCAACCGGGTTCTGGTCGCTGATTCCGGCGCGCGTGGCGCAAGGCTTCTGCGGCGGCTTGCTCATTCCTCTCGTTTTCTCGGCGGTCTTCCTGATCTTTCCGTCGGCGCTGCGCCCGCGCGCCACCGCCATCGCGGGGGCGATGGCGATGCTGGCGCCGACCCTGGGCCCGACCGTGGGCGGCTTCATCACCGACCGCTATTCCTGGCACTGGCTCTTTCTCATCAATGTCGGGCCGGGCATCCTCGTCGCCCTGCTCGCCGCGCTGCTCGTCGATTGCGACCGCGCCGAGCGCGGCAGTCTCGGCTCCGTGGACCTGTGGTCGCTGCCGCCGCTCGCGGTATTTCTCGGCACCCTCGAGGTCGTGCTCAACGAGGCGCCGAGGCGCGGCTGGGGCGATCCGCTGATGCTGCTGCTCACCCTCCTCTGCCTCGGCTGCGGCGTCTGGACGATCCGGCGCTGCCTCACCCATTCGCGGCCGCTCATCGAGCTCGAGTGCTTCCGCGACCGCAATTTCGCGCTCGGCTGCGGCTTCAGCTTCGCTCTCGGCCTGGGGCTTTACGGCGCCACCTATCTGCTGCCCGTCTTCCTTGGCGTGGTGCGCTATTACGAGGCCCTCGACATCGGCCTCATCATGATCGTCACCGGCGCGGCCCAGCTTGCCATGGCGCCCCTCGCCGCCTGGCTGGAGCCGCGTGTCGAAGCGCGGGTGCTGCTGCTCGCCGGCTACGGGCTCTTCGCCGTCGGCCTCATCGGCAACGGCTTCATGACCTTCGCCACCGATTTCTGGGGCCTCTTCGGGCAGCAGCTGGCGCGCGGCGCCGCGGTCATGCTGTGCATCCTGCCGAGCACCGCCCTGGCGCTCGAGGCCTTGCCGGCGGCGCGCGTGCCCAATGCCAGCGGCTGCTTCAACCTGATGCGCAATCTCGGCGGCGCCATCGGCCTCGGCCTCATCGACACGATCATCCAGAATCGCACGCCGGCGCATATCAAGGCGCTGGTCGCGCGATTGCAGGCCGGCGATCCCGCGGCAGCGCGCATCGTCGGCTTGCCGACCGAACGCTTCACCGGCGTTCCGATCACGCATATCGACCAGGCGACGCGCGATGTGATAGCGCCGCTCGTCCGCCGCGCCGGCCTGGTCGCCGCCTTGAACGACGCCTGGCTGTTCATCGGCGTGCTGGTGCTGGTGTCGCTGCTGCTGCTGCCGCTGATGCGGCGGACCGAGCCGCGCGACGCTCAGCAGCTCCCGTAGCGCCCGTCGGGGCGCGTCCAGGTCTGCGTCTCCCCGAACAGCGGGATGCCGACATAGCCCCTGAGCTTCAAGACGCCGGCGCTTTCGAGGAACAGCGTCGCATGATAGGTATCGCCGCTGTCGGGATCATAGATCCAGCCGCCGGTCCAGCGCTGCGGCTCGCTCGCATGGAAATTGCCCAACATCATGAGGCCGCAAAGCGGCTGCGCCCGCAGCTGGGGGTTGGGGTTCTTGTCGTCGGCCGCGGGGGCGCCGCGGCGGATCGGCTGGATCATCCAGACCAGCTTGCCGCAGAGCCCATCGCCGCAGCGATAGATTTCGACCACGCCGCGCTTGCTCTCGGTGAGCCAGCGCCCGAGGACCTGCGCCGGCGCCGGCGCTTGCGCCGCGGCGCCGGCGGAAAATCCGAGCAGCAGAAGTCCGATCAAAGCCCCGATGGCGCGCATTCCCAGCCCCTTCCTTCTATGCGGCGCGGTCAAGTTGCCTGTCAAGCGAGCTCCGGCCCCGCGGTTGCGCTTGCAGCGCGGGCGATGCCCCAGTATGCCTTGCCGCGCCCGCCCATGAACCTTCTCGTCAGCTATCTCGTCGTCGGCATCGGCAGCGCGCTGGGCGGGCTGGCACGTTACGGCATCGGCCTGCTGGGGGCTGCGCTATGGCCCATCCCGTTTCCCTGGAGCACGATCTTCATCAACATCGGTGGCTCCTTCGTGATCGGCTGCTTTGCGACCCTCACCGCGCCCGACGGGCGCCTCTATGTAGGGCCGCTCGGGCGGCAATTCGTCATGCTGGGGCTCTGCGGCGGCTACACCACCTTCTCCGCCTTCAACCTCGAGTCATTGACGCTGCTGCAACAGGGCCGGCCGCTCGGCGCCGCGGCGAACATTCTTCTGTCGCTGGTGCTATGCTTGGTCGGCGTGTGGCTTGGCCATGCCCTGGCGCAAAAGGCGAACGAATGAACCGGCAGACCTTATCGGGCGTCCTCATCGCCCCGGCACGCCGCTTCCCGCGGGGTGCCGGATGATCGGCGCCGCCTGGGTCGCGCTCGGCAGCGCCGTGGGCGGCATGGCCCGCTATGGCGTCTCGGGTTATGTCGCGACCCGCATCGGCGAGACCTTTCCCTGGGGCACGCTGGTCGTCAATGTCAGCGGCTGCCTCGTCATCGGCGCCTTCGCCGCGCTGATCGCGCCGGCGGGCGCGCTGCCCGGGGATGTCAGTGTCCGCGCGCTCGTCATCATCGGGATTTGCGGCGGCTACACCACCTTCTCTTCCTTCAGCCTGCAGACTCTCACTCTTGCGCGCGAGGGCCAATGGAGACATGCGCTCGGCAATATCGCCGCCTCGGTTGGCTTCTGCCTCCTGGCGGTTTGGGCCGGCTTCGCCCTTGGCGCGTTCATCTCGGGAGGATGATCCGATGCAAGTTCCCCGCGATGCCGTGCTGCTTCGCATCTTCCTCGGCGAGGATGACCGCCATAAGCACATGCCGCTCTACGAGGCGATCGTGCTCAAGGCGCGCGAGCAGAACCTCGCCGGCGCCACCGTTCTGCGCGGCCCCATGGGCTACGGCCATTCCAGCCGGCTGCACACGGCCAAGGTGCTTCGCCTCAGCGAGGACTTGCCGATGGTGGTCGAGATCGTCGACAGCGAGGACAAGATCAACGCCTTCCTGGTGCTGCTCAACGGCATGATGGGCAGCGGCCTCGTCACCCTCGAGAAGGTCAAGGTCCTGCAGTACGGCCAGGACAAGTCGACTTAGGAAGACTCCATGGACATCGACCGGATCGCGATCGGCCGCAACCCGCCCGAGGACATCAACGTCGTCGTCGAGATTCCGCAGGGCGGCGCGCCGATCAAGTACGAGATCGACAAATCCTCGGGCGCGTTGTGCGTCGACCGCTTCCTGCACACCGCGATGTTCTATCCTGCCAATTACGGCTTCGTGCCGCACACCCTTGCGGCCGACGGCGATCCGAGCGACGTGCTGGTGATCACGCAAGTGCCGGTGATGCCGGGCGCCGTGATCCGCTCGCGCCTCATCGGCGCGCTGCTGATGGAGGACGAGAGCGGCCACGACGAGAAGCTGCTCGCCGTTCCCGTCGACGCGCTCATTCCCTTCTATACCGGGATTCGCAGCTATCGCGACCTGCCGCCGCTGCTGTGCGAGCAGTTCGCGCATTTCTTCTGCCACTACAAGGATCTCGAGCCCGGCAAGTGGGTCAAGCTGCTGCGCTGGGCCGAGCCGGAGGAAGCGATGACGCTGCTCGGCGCGGCGATCTCCCGCGCCGCGGCGCCGCGCGGGGCGCGATGAGCGACGCCCCTGACCTCAAGCGCCTCCTCGACATCATGGCGCGGCTGCGCGATCCCGAGCGCGGCTGCCCGTGGGACCGCGAGCAAAGCTTCGCCACGATCGCTCCCTATACGATCGAGGAGGCCTATGAAGTGGCCGAGGCGTGCGAGCGCGGCGATCCTGCGGCGCTCAAGGACGAGCTCGGCGACCTGCTCTTCCAGGTCGTCTTTCACGCCCGCATGGCGGAAGAGGCCGGGCTTTTCGCCTTCAACGATGTCGCCGCGGCAATCGCCGACAAGATGCGCCGCCGCCATCCTCACGTCTTCGGCGATACCGTGATCGCCGACGCCGCGGCGCAGACGGCGGCCTGGGAGGAGCACAAGGCGGCCGAACGGCGCGCCAAGGCGGCGGCCTCCGGCGCGCCGGAGAGCGCTCTCGACGGTGTCGGCGTCGCCCTCCCCGCGCTCACCCGTGCCGAGAAGCTGCAGCGCCGCGCCGCGCGCGTCGGCTTCGACTGGCCGGAGGTGGGCCCCGTTCTCGACAAGATCGAGGAGGAGATCGCCGAGCTGCGCGAGGCGCTGGGGCAAGCGGAGCCGGCGCGCATTGCCGACGAGATGGGCGACCTCCTCTTCGCCGTGGTCAATCTCGCCCGCCACGCGACAACCGATCCGGAGCAGGCGCTCCGCGCCGCCTGCCGCAAATTCGAGCGCCGCTTTCGCCGCATCGAGGCGCTTTTCGCCGCCGCCGGACGCACGCTCGATGGCGCGAGCCTCGAGGATATGGAAGCCGCGTGGCAGCAGGCCAAGACGGAGGAGCGCTGAGCCTCGCCCGCAAGGTAAGCAATACCTTAAGTCTCGCCTGCACTCGTCTCAAATCCAACGTGAAACTTCTGTCCTCGATTGCCCGCTGGGCGATAATCCCCCGGGGCGACGGGTAGTCGTCGCGTGCGGGGCGCCGGGGCGCTCCGCCGAGGCAGAGAGCGGCAATGTTGAGCAGCGACAAGCGGGCAAGCCTCACCTCCGGCCTGCTCGCAGCCAAGGATCAGGCGCTTCCCGGCGAAGAGGCGGCGGACAGTCCGCCGCCTTCGGCATCGCTCTTCTCGTTGCCGCGCGCCGGCGCGCGGCAGCGTCTCATTGGCAGCGCGGCGCGCGCGGGAGAGACTGCCGCCAGCGATAGCGGCGCTGCCGAAAGTGCGCCACCCGCCGCGCCCGAGCCGGCATCGAGCGAGCCGAGCGAGTCGACCGAGTCGAGCGAGCCGGTCCTCTACAGCAAAGGCGATGCCTCGGCCTCGGGCTTCCGGCCCTGGTACTGGTCCTATGACCGCGACGGCGATGCCGCGGATGGCGACGGGCGCGTTGCGCGCTTCCCGGCGGCCGCTGCCGCGC
>DASQSR010000039.1:0-2180 GCA_035642295.1 Allostellaceae bacterium
CGCTTCCGCGACGTAAAGCCCCGCCATCAGCGCTCCGCGCTCCGCGAGAGCCTTCATGGCATTCAAACCATCAGGCGGGTTCGCGAGCAGCAGAGCGAATGCGCGGTCCAATTCCGCAAGATCAGGTTCGTTCTCAGCGCATAGAGCGCCGCTCTCGAAAAACGCTTTGATCCGCTTCAGACATTTGGGTGGACTATCATCGAGGCCGGTCGCTTCGTCGAGTGAGACGCGTTTCATTTCGCATTTTACCCGTCTGAAGCTGTTGCGTCAGCGTGATGAGGTTCAATGCTCGCGCAGCGGAGTTAAAGAAAGACTGCTCGAGTGGAGCCTCCGCCCATCGTCAGCCCGCGATACGTTCCCGCCGCGTTGAGCCCACTTGACCTCTGAATCGACGTTAAAATGCAATTCAAAGGCTGTGATTCCCGGTCCTATTGACGCGGGTTCGCCGCTACACGGCGAGCAGCCGGTCGAGCAATGCCTTGTCCTCGCGCAGCGCCGCAGCGGCGCCGGAAAAGCGCACCGTGCCTTTCTCCAGCACATAGACGCGGTCGGCGAGCGAGAGCGAGAAATCGACGCCCTGCTCCGCGAGCAGGATGGTGAGGCCCTGCGCCTTCAGCTCGCCGATCTTGACCCGCAGCGTCTCGACAATCAGCGGCGCCAGCCCTTCCGACGGCTCGTCCAGCAGCAGCAGCTCGGGGTTGCCCATCAGCGTGCGGGCGATCGTCAGCATTTGCTGCTCGCCGCCCGAGAGATGGCCGCCGCGCCGGCCGCGCAGCTCGCGCAGCACCGGGAACAGCTCATAGACGCCCTCCACCGTCCAGCGGCTCTCGCGCCGCGCGGCGCGGCGCGCCACGTCGAGATTCTCCCACACCGTGAGCTCGGCGAAGATGCGGCGGTCCTCGGGCACGAAGCCGATGCCGGCGCGCGCCACCCGGTGCGGCGCCCAACCGGCGATGTCCTGTCCCCGCCACACCACGCGGCCGCTTCGGGGCGGAGTCAGCCCCATGATCGAGCGCATCGTCGTCGTCTTGCCGACGCCGTTGCGGCCGAGGAGCGAGACGCATTCTCCCGGCGCCACGGTGAGCGAGACGCCGAACAGCACGCGGCTCAGGCCATAGGCGGTGTGGATGTCCTCGACCTCGAGCAGCGGCGTCATGCGCGCTCGCCGAGATAGACACGCCGCACATCGGGGTCGCCGCGCACCTCGGCGGGCGTGCCTTCGGCGAGAACCCGCCCCTGGTAGAAGACAGCGATCTTCTCGGCAATGGCGAAGACGACTTCCATGTCGTGCTCGGTGAAGATCAGCGTCAGCCCCCGCTCCTCGGCGATGCGCTCCAGGAGGCGCATCGTGTCCTGCGTCTCCGAGGCGGACATGCCGGCGGTGGGCTCGTCGAGCAGCAGCACCGAGGGCTCGCTCGCCAGCGCGATCCCGAGCTCCAATTGCTTCTGGTTGCCATAGGAGAGCGTGCCCGCGACCGCGGCCGCCTGCGGCCCGAGGCCGATCGATTGCAGCAGCGCCGCGGCCTCGTCGCGATAGAACGTCTCCGAGCGCGACCAGAAATCGCGGCCGCGGCCGCGATGGGCGAGCAGCGCCGCCTGCACGTTCTCGAACACCGAGAGCCGCGGAAAGATGTTGGTGCGCTGGAACGAGCGGCCGATCCCCATGCGGCAGATGCGGTGCGGCGGCGTGCCGGTGATGTCGCGGCCGTCGAGCAGCACCTGGCCGCCATCGGGCCGCAGATGGCCGGTGATGAGATTGAAGAAAGTCGATTTCCCGGCACCGTTGGGTCCGATGACGGCGGCGATCTGCCGCGTCTCGACGGCGAGGCTGACGCCGTCGACGGCGACAAAGCCGGCGAACGACTTGGTGAGCTCGCGCACGTCAAGCATGGCGCCAGCGCCGCAGCCGTTCGACGCCGGCGACGAGCCCGCCGACGATGCCGCCCGGAAAGACGAAGAGCAGCACCAGCAGCACGACGCCGAGGGCGAAGGGCCAGTACTGCGTATATTCGGTGATTTCCTGGTTGAGCCAGACCAGGGCGAAGGCGCCCACCGCCGGTCCCCAGAAATAATTGATGCCGCCCAGGATCGCCATGATCATCACCTCGGCCGACTTCGACCAGAAAACGTAGTCGGCGAAGACGCCGCGGTTGAAGATGGCGTAGAGCGCGCCGGCAAAC
>DASQSR010000040.1:0-30673 GCA_035642295.1 Allostellaceae bacterium
ATCTCGTCGAGCCCGGCGAGATCGATCCCGACCACATCATCACCCCGGGCATCTTCGTGCAGCGCATCCTGCATGTGAAGCACCCGAAGAAGCTCATCGAGCAGCGCACCGTGCGCAAGCGCGGCTCGTAAAGGAGGATCAAGATGGCCTGGACCCGCGAGGAAATGGCGGCACGCGCAGCGAAGGAGCTGCGCGACGGCTTTTACGTCAATCTCGGCATCGGCATCCCGACATTGGTGTCGAACTATATTCCGCCGGGCATGTCGGTGCAGCTGCAGAGCGAGAACGGCATGCTCGGCATGGGCCCCTTCCCCTATGAGGGCGAGGAGGATCCCGATCTCATCAATGCCGGCAAGCAGACGGTGACGGAGCTGCCGACCACCAGCTACTTCTCCAGCGCCGACAGCTTCGCCATGGTGCGCGGCGGCCATATCGACCTCTCGATTCTCGGCGCCATGCAGGTGGCGGAGAATGGCGACCTCGCCAACTGGATGATCCCCGGCAAGATGGTGAAGGTGATGGGCGGCGCCATGGACCTCGTCGCCGGGGTCAAGAAGGTCGTCGTCGTCATGGAGCATACGGCGAAGAACGAGCCGAAGCTGCTGAAGCGCTGCAACCTGCCGCTGACCGGCGCCGGCGTCGTCGACATGGTGATCACCGATCTCGGCGTCTTCACCGTCGACAAGAAGACCGGCGCCGGCATGGCGCTGATCGAGCTCGCGCCCGGCGTCACCTTCGACGAGATCCGCACCAAGACCGAAGCCACCTTCCGCCTGGAGCCGACCGCGCAGCACCCGCATCGCTAGGCAAACTCGCGCAAGCGAGTTTGTCCGTGGCGGCGTCAGCGATTGCGTGAGCAATCGCGAGAGCCGCTCCAGGCAGGCAAAGACTCGTCCGCCCGCGCGCCATCACCCGGCGCGCAGCGGATGGCCCTTCGCGAAGATCTGGCGATGGCCGCCGAGCGTGTCCATGTATTCGCGAACGCGCGCAATGCGCCCGTCGCGGCATTCGAACAGGAAGCAGTAGTCGTTGACGTAATCGGCCCCGTTCGGGAGCTTCGCCGAAAAGTGCGTCTCGACCGCGACGACGGGACCGTCGGCATGGAAGCCGCGCAGCTCCACTGCGATGTCGAGGAAGAGGCGCCGCATTCCCGTGGCGATGAACGCGGCGATCGCATCGCGTCCCACCATGTGGTCGGGGCCCTCGAGCGCGACCGCGGTGGCGTTGCCCTTTGGCGCCAGCCATTCGGCGTCGGGGGTGAACATCGCGGCGATGCGGTCCTTGTCGCGGCTCGCGAAAGCCGCCCACGCCGCTCTGACGATTGCCCGGCTTGCGTCGGTCTCCATGCTGCCCTCCGGTGTCGGACCGGCATCATGCGTCGCGGCAGGATTGCGTGCTCGCGGCTTTCGGACGTCACCGCCCGATCGGTCCCGGCCTTAAACCTCCGGCACCGGCAATCCGCGGCGGCGGCAGGCGGCGATCAGCGTATTGCGCAGGAGGCACGCGATCGTCATCGGCCCGACGCCGCCCGGCACTGGCGTGATCGCGCCGGCGATGCCTTGCGCCTCGGCGAAGGCGACGTCGCCGACGAGGCGGCTCTTGCCGTCGCCGGCAAGGCGGTTGATGCCGACATCGATCACCGTCGCCCCGGGCTTGATCCAATCGCCGCGCACCAGTTCGGCCTTGCCGGCGGCGGCGACGAGAATGTCGGCGCGGCGCGCGACCGCCGCCAGGTCGCGGCTTCGCGAATGCGCCAGGGTCACGGTGCAGTTCTCCGCCAGCAGCAGCGCCGCCATCGGCTTGCCGACGATGTTGGAGCGGCCGATGATCACCGCTTCCGCGCCGGCGAGCGCGCCCATCGCCTCGCGCAGCAGCAGCAGCGCGCCCCACGGCGTGCACGGCACTAGCGCCGCGCCGCCGCTCCACAGCCGGCCGACATTGTGGGGGTGGAAGCCGTCGACGTCCTTGGCGGGGTCGATCGCCTCGATCACCGCTTGCGGCGCGATCTGCGGCGGCAGCGGCAGCTGCACCAGGATACCGTCGACGGCGGGGTCTTCATTAAGCGCCGCGACGAGCCGCAGCAGCTCCGCCGCGCTCGTCGTCGCCGGGAGTCGGTGCTCGGCGCCGGCGAGGCCGGCCTCACGCGTCGCCTTCGCCTTGCTGCGGACATAGACCTCGCTGGCGGGATCATCGCCCACCAGCACGGCGGCAAGGCCGGGGACGACGCCGTGCCGCGCCGCGAGCTCGGCCGCGGCGGTGGCGACGCGCCGGCGCAGCGCCGCGGCGGCGGCCTTGCCGTCGATCACTCCGGTTTCAACCACGGGCCGAGCCTTTCCTCGAGACGGGCGGCGAGCGCCGCGGGGTCGCCCGCGACGTGGACGAGCTTCCTCCGGTCGGCGGCGCCGAGCGCGAGGGTGAGATCCCGCCGCTTCAGCTTCAGCACGCGCGCCAGCAGCGCCAGCAGCGCGGCATTGGCCTTGCCGGCCTCGGGCGGCGCCGTCACCGCCACCTTGAGCGCGACGCCCCCGGCGCCGTCCTCGATGATGCCGTCGATGCGCTCGGCCGAAGCCCTGGGCGAAAGCCACACGCTGAGCCGCACGCCGTCGGCGGCCGCCGCGAAGGGGCGCGGCATCGCCTCGGTCAGAGCCGCGCCACGTAGAACTCGAGCTGGATGAGCTCGCGCTCGATGAACCACAGGATCAGCAGGAGGATGATCGGCGAGATGTCGAGCCCGCCCAGATTGGGCAGGAATTGCCGGATCGGACGCAGCGCCGGCTCGGTGGCACGATAGAGGAAGTCGCCGATCATGGCGACCGGGCGACTATAGGTGTTGATGACGTTGAAGGCGATCAGCCAGCTCATCACCGCCGAGATGATGACGATCCACCAGTAGATGTGGATCAGGGTGATGATGACGTCGATGACGGGAATGAGGAAACCGCCCATGAATCCGCCCTGGTCCCCCTGCAAAGCGGCGGTACGGTAGCGGCGCCGCCGCGGCGCCGCAAGCCCGCCTTGTGACCGGCGCGCTTCCCGCCTTGACAGGAGAAGGCGAGGGCTCCCATAGTCGCCGCCCGTCGCGGGGCAGTAGCTCAGTTGGGAGAGCGCGACGTTCGCAATGTCGAGGTCAGGGGTTCGATCCCCCTCTGCTCCACCAGTTTCTTACCGGTCAATGACTTAGAAGCGGGTGTGGTCAGGCTGCTACACAGGCCTGCTACACCCGCCAATAGGTCTTAATCGTCCGACGCCGGGCCATCTTCTACTTCGGCTCATCGGAAGCGCACGAGACCTGCCTTCGGTGGCCGGCGCTTTGGGCGCCACGCGAACATGGCAATGCCGCGCGTCCAGGAACCCCTAGGCAGGAGCCGGCGCCAGCGAGCAGACTGCGTCGTCGTAGCGGCCGGAGCCCATGCCGCCTTCCTCGAAGATGCCGTGGCGCGCGATCCAGGCGAAGGACTCCTCAAACGCCTCCCGGCTATAAGGCTCGAAGACGAGGCGCTCGCCCGGCCCCCAGCGCCGCGTGTCCATCTCGTCGCGGAAGCGTTCGGGAAACTCCTTCCGGTAGTAGTGCGTGTAGCGGTCCGGCCGCAGATCGATGTGGCGCTGGGCCTGTCGCAGTGCGCGGAAATACTTGCGGACATCCTCGGGATCGGGATCGCCGGTGAGCATGGCGGCGATCATGAAGGTGGCATCGATGATCTTGCGGAAGCCCAACTGTTCGGCGAAGTAATAAGGGCCGTTGAAGAGGTGCACCGCCGGTACCTTGCGCTCGATCAACAACTCCATGCGCTTGAAGAGCAGACCGTCTGCGAAGGAAAGCTTGATCTCCTCCGGCCGTAAATATTGTTCGAGCGCCTGGATTGACGAGTAGTGACTCCCCGACTGATACCCCACCGAAATCGGCACGTCTTTGAGGTCGGCCGGATTGCGCACCGGCGAGTCCGCCGCGACGAAGATACCGGCGGGCGCCACGGAATAGGCGTCGGCGTAGAGCTTGCCATGGCCGCTCGACGCGGCGACGTTCACGGTCCAATGGCAAGCGCAGGAGACATCGCTGTGCCGCCCTTGCTCAAACGTCTGATAGGCGCCGATCTTGGTACCGAAGTCGTGGCGCTTGCCGTCCTTTGAGACGAGCTCGTCATGAAACTCGTAGTCCAGCCCCTCGGCGGCGAAATAGCCCTTCTCCTCCGCCACCCACTCCTGGAGCCGCATGTGCGGCGCGATAACGAATTTTGACATCGTTTCCTCCCCGAACGCCTGACCATTCTATCGGCGACGCAAGGGCGCGTCACTCGCTGGCTGAGCGCGCGGACGAGGCCCTCGAAGCAATGCTCATCGATTTCTCGAGCCGATCTGATCCGTTGCGCACCCCCTTGGTCGGGGCTTCGTGCCACGCCTCTCTTTTGGAACCTTGCAGTTATCCACACGCTGTTCGTCGCTGGCCTTGTCGCTCAAACGCTCCTTGAGCGTTTCGGCTGCGGGTGTGCGCCCTTGCTCCGTCGTGGACGCCCGGTCGGCGGCCTGACCATGGCCGTCCGCAGCATGGAGAGTGAGGCCTATGGCGAGCAATGCTCCGGCGGCGAGTGACTTACCGAACATTTGGATGCTCCCGATCATGCCCAGGCTCATCGTGAAGCTCTCACTGAAGCCGGGCTATCCGAATCGTGACTGGGCGATCGGCGGAGCGGCGATGGCGCCTCATGCCCCCACCCCGCAACGATGCGTGACGCGGACCCTGCGCGACAAGACCGACGCGACCGATTGTTGTCACTATGGGGCCTCGCTGCGGTATCGCAGAATCAGGCGACTTGCCGATCGCCCGCGGGCATCGCCTGTAGACGATCGCGCCGCCTCGGCGGCTAGAGGCGCAGCATCTCCTCGGCTGCGAGGGGTGAGCTTTCGGTAAGAGGCAGGTGAATCGTCCAGCGCGTGCCGCCGGTGACGGTTGCCGCGATCGACCCGCCGCTTCCCGCCACCAGCTGGTGGACGATGGAGAGGCCCAGGCTTTCCGGCCGCGGCGAGCCCAGGCCGGAGCCGTTATCGGCGATGCTGAGGATCGCTGCGCCGGCCTCGCGCCTGAGGCCGATCTCGATCCGACCGCCGGCCGGGCCGAAGGCGTAGTCGGCGGCATTCGCCACCAGCTCGTTGACCACCGCGCCGAGCGAGGTCACGGTCGCGACGTCGAGCGCGACGCCCTCGTCGCACGTGCAGCGCAGCTCGACGGCGCGATCTCCGAGGCCGTAGAACTCGCGCATACGCTCGCAGAGATCGTCGAGATAGCGGCCGAGGTCGATGCGGTCCTGCGGCAGCTCGCTGCCGACGAGGTGATCATAGAGCGCGGCGAGCGCGAAGACGCGGCGCTCGACCTCATGGAAGCGCTTGCGCGAATTCTCGGTCGTCGCTTCGGCGGCGTGTCGCTGCAGCCGCGCGGTGAGCACCTGATAGCTGTTGCGGACGCGGTGATGGTGCTCGCGCAGCAGCACGGCGCGCGCGTCATGCGCCGTCTGCAGTGCGTTCTGCCGCCGCACGCGCTCATGCGCATCGGCGATGACGCCGGCGATGCTGGCGAGAAAGCTGCTGTCCAGCCCATCGAACGGCTTCAGCCCGGCACGATCGACTTCGAGCACGCCGTAGAAGCCGGCGATCCCGGCGATCGGGACGTTGGCGGCGGAGACGATCCGGTGGTCGCGGTAGAGCGGCGGCAGGTGATAGTCCCTACGCCGGCGCACATCGCGCACATCGACCGGCTGGCGGGTGCGGAAGGATTCGCCGGCCGGGTTGCTCAAATCGTCCGCGACCAAGGCATGACCGACGACGCCCGGCTGCCAGCCGACCCCGGCCTTGACGAGAAAGCCGCCTTCCGCCGGCCGGTGCTCCAGCACCTTGGCAAAGCGCGTGGCGCAGCCCGCGGCGGCGATCTCTGAGGCTTTCTGGAGCAGCACCTCGAAGGAGGGCTCCAGCAACGTCATCGTGCAGAACTCGATGAAGTGCGCCCGTTGCAGGAGCACCCGGCTCAGCCGGACGGTCGTCCGCACACCGACCGGCAAACGGCGCACGATTTCCGCGGCTGGATGGGCGCTGGCCTCGAACATCGGTTCCCCCTGTGCGGGGCTGCCGCGGCCGGGTTGCCTTCGGCCACGGGCGGTCGGCCCCGTTGCGCCAACGCCTTGCTTTCGGAAATGTCGCCCCGACCCCCGGAGTGGGTAGGCTCACGCCTTGGGCGCGAACAGTCCTTGGCAGGGCTCGTACCAGAGTTGAGCGATCGCGCTTCGCCCGGCGGCCGTGTCCTCAAGCATGACGACGAAAGTGCTCTCCATGCCAGCGCCGCTCTCATCCGTCGGATCGAGGCCTTCGAAGGAGCCGATCTCGGCGTAGACGTCCTGGCCCGCCGCAACGGCGACCGTCTTCGCCTGGTCGGGCCAAAGGCCCTCGCTGCGGGCGTCTATGGTATAGGTGCCGGGCGGGAGATAACACACCACGACATGGCCGGGCCCGACGCCGCCAATTCCGGTGCCGTTCACCGAAACCGGGACCCATTGGAGGCTCTGCGACAGGTCATAGGTGCGATAGACGAAGAGCCGGGCGCGACCATCGACCGGCGGCACCTGCGCACTGACCTGGTCAAAGCGCGGCGCATCGGCGCAGCCCGCGGTCAGCAGCGCCGTGATCAGCACGAAAAGCCGCAGCGGCACCCGCACCATTCCCCGATCCCCCTTCGGCTCAGGATATGGCGCGGGCGCGTTGCGAGGCCAGGGCGGGTCACGCGGTTGTGACGGCGGTCGCTCAGCTTTCGCCGGCGATGAAGCTCCTCAGCGAGCTGGTCTCGTACTCCATCTCGTCGAGACGCGCCTTCACCACGTCGCCAATGCTGACGATGCCGGCGAGACCGCCGTCGCGCAGCACCGGGATATGGCGGATGCGGCGCTGGGTCATTTCGGCGGCGAGGTCGGCGATGTTGTCGCGCGGCGAGCAGGTGAAGACCCGGTGCGTCATCAGCGTCTCGACCCTGGCGTCGAGCAGCCCCGCGCCCATCCCGGCAAGGCCGTGGACGATGTCGCGCTCGGAGATGATGCCGTCGACGGCATGGCCGTCGCGGCTCACCACCAGCGCGCCGATTTCCTCGCGGCGGAGAAGCGCCGCCGCTTCCGCGACCCTTGCTTGGGGCGTGATCGTGGTGACGACGTCTCCCTTGCGGCGCAGGATGGCTTCGACATGCATCGGTGTCTCCTCCAAAGCGAGGCGACCCTGGCTGGTGCGGCTATCAGGCCGCCCCTTTTTCGAAGCTTATACGGAGCCGGCCGAGCAGCAACCGGCCCCCGTGCACCGAAACGGAGTCTATGCCGATTTCGGCCGCCGGCAAATGCCGCAAAAAGGATTATCTAAGTCAAACCGCTGGCGGCGCGGCCGCGCGGCTGGCCTCAGGGCTTGTAGCTCATCAATCCGGCCCCGCCCTTCGGCGGGTGGGCGCGGATCGCCGCTTCGTTGGGCTCGGTGCCCCATCCCGGCGCGTCGGAGACGATGACATGGCCGTCGACGATCTCGGGCAGCCGGGTGAAGAGCTCGTGATCCCAGGGCAGGCGGTCGATGTCGATTTCCATGATGCGCAGGTTGGGCACCGCGGCGGCAAAATGCGCATTCATGAAGCTGCAGAGATGGCCATAGAAATTGTGCGGCGCAACGTTGACCTCGTGCGCCTCGGCCAGCGCGGCGATCTTCATCGCCTGCCAGACGCCGTTCCACACGGTGTCGATGATGGCGACATCCATTGCCTGCTCGCGGAAATAGGGCAGGAATTCGCGGATGCCGAACAGCGTCTCGCAGGAGCTGATCGGGAAGGGGCTGTGGCGGCGGATGGTCGCCAGCGCTTCTGCACTGTAGCTGTCGATCTCGACCCAGAAGAGATCGAGATCGGCGATGGCGCGGAGGATCTTGAGATAGCCTTCGGTCTTGGCGTTGAAGTTGAGGTCGAGCAGCAGGCCGATCTCGGGGCCGGCGCCGTCGCGGAAGGCTTCGAGATGCGCGCGCAAGCCTTTGAGCACGCTGCGGTCGACATTGAGCTCGGGAAAGAACGGGTTGGCGAAGCCGGGGCGCCAGCCGGTGAGCTTGCCGCCCTCCGGCACGAAGATGTTGGTCTTGAGCGCGCGAAAGCCCTTCTCGCGCACTTCCGCTCCCATGCGCTTGACGCCGTCGAGATCGGTGATCGCCGGCTGATAGAACTTCGGCTGGTTGATCCGCCAGGTGGCGCAATGCGACCAATAGACCGGGATGCGCTCGCGCACCTTGCCGCCGAGCAGCGCATAGCACGGCACGCCGAGTGCTTTCGCCTTGGCGTCGAGCAGCGCGTTCTCGATCGCGCCCATCGCTTCGGCCACGACGCCGCCCGCCGCCGGGCGCGTCAGCGCGTAGAGCTCGGCGTAGATGCGCTCGTGGTCCATCGCCGATTTGCCGACGACGCGCTCGGACAGCCGCGCGATCGCTGCGGTGACGCCGGGCGAGCCGAAGCCTTCGTCGAACTCGCTCCAGCCGACGATGCCGTCCTCGCCGGAGAGCTTGACGAAGTGGTAGTCGCGCCAGCCGGCATCGCAATGCAGCGTCTCGATCGCCCGAACCTTCATCGTCTCCTCCCGTGCGCGTTATTCGCGACCGCTACGAGCCTCGGCGCAGCTTCTTCGCCAGCCTGAGTCGCAGCGCGTTGAGCTTGATGAAGCCCTCGGCGTCGCGCTGGTCGTAGACCCGGTCTTCCTCGAAGGTCACATGCGCGAGGCTGTAGAGGCTCTGCGGCGATCGGCGCCCGACGACGCGTGCGCTGCCCTTGTAGAGCTTGAGCCGAACCGTGCCTTCGACGTGCTCCTGGCTCTTGTCGATGAGCGCCTGCAGCATCAGCCGCTCCGGCGCGAACCAGAAGCCGTTATAGATAAGCTCGGCATAGCGCGGCATAAGCTCATCCTTGAGATGCGCGGCGCCGCGGTCGAGGGTGATGCTCTCGATGCCGCGATGGGCGGCGTGGAGGATGGTGCCGCCCGGCGTCTCGTAGACGCCGCGTGACTTCATGCCGACGAAGCGGTTTTCGACCAGGTCGAGCCGGCCGATGCCGTGCTTGCCGCCGAGCTCGTTGAGCCGCGCCAGCAGCCGCGCCGGCGACAACGCCTCGCCATTGACCGCCACCGCGTCGCCGCGCGCAAAGTCGATCTCGACATGCTCCGGCGCGTCCGGCGCCGCTTCGGGCGCGACGGTGCGGCTGTAGACGAATTCCTCCGGCTCGCTCCAGGGATCCTCGAGCACCTTGCCTTCGGCGGAGATGTGCAGAAGGTTGGCGTCGGTCGAGAACGGCGCCTCGCCGCGCTTGTCGCGCGGGATCGGAATCTGGTGGCGCTCGGCATATTCGATGAGCCGGGTCCGCGAGGCGAGATCCCACTCCCGCCAGGGCGCGATCACCTTGATGTCGGGATTGAGCGCATAATAGGCGAGCTCGAAGCGCACCTGGTCGTTGCCTTTCCCGGTCGCGCCATGCGCCACCGCGTCGGCGCCGACGGCCGCGGCAATCTCGATCTGGCGCTTGGCGATGAGCGGGCGGGCGATCGAGGTGCCGAGGAGATACTGGCCTTCATAAAGGGCGTTGGCGCGGAACATGGGGAAGACGAAGTCGCGCACGAATTCCTCGCGGAGATCGTCGATGAAGATCTCTTTGACCCCCATCATCTCGGCTTTTTTCCGCGCCGGCTCGAGCTCCTCGCCCTGCCCGATATCGGCGGTGAAGGTCACCACCTCGCATTGGTAGGTCTCCTGCAGCCAGCGCAGGATCACCGAGGTGTCGAGCCCGCCGGAATAGGCGAGCACTATCTTCTTCACCTTGCCGCTTTTCACGTCGTTCAACCTTCCGCTTCAACCGATGAGCGGGCGAAGTATAGGCGGCAAGGCCGCGGCCCGTCAGCCCCCGCCGGATCGGCGCGCGTCCGGCCGCGCGAAGAGGTGCCGAGCCGCCCGCCAATAGCCGGTGGGCATCAGCCATTGCAGCGCCGCCAGCAGCCTGGCGTCCGCGCCGACAAGGATGCGCGCCTCGTCGCGCTCGACGCCGCGGAGGATGCGCTCGGCCGCCGCGTCGGGCGTGGTGCGCGCCATGTGCGCGAAGCGCTTCACCATCGCATCGCGGCGATCGGCGCCGAAGCCCGCAGGCAGCCGCGCATCGCGCGCGATATTGGTCCTGACGCCGCCGGGATGGACTTGCGTGACGCGGATGCCGCTCTCCGCCAGTTCGTGGCGCAGCGCCTCGCTGAAGCCGCGCACGGCGAATTTGCTCGCGGCATAGGCGGTCTGGCCGGGCGGCGCAATGATGCCGAAAATGCTCGAGAGGTTGACGATATGCGCCCGCCGCTCGGCGCGGAGCAACGGCAGGAACAGCTTGGTGCCGTAGACCGTGCCCCAGAAATTGATCTCGATCAGCCAGCGCATGTCGTCGAGCGTCACCTCCTCGAACGTGCCGCCCAGCGCGACGCCGGCATTGTTGACCAGCAGCTGCGCGCGGCCGTGCGCCTTTTTCACCTCGTCGCGGAACCGCGTCATCGCCGCGAGGTCGGCGACGTCGACGGCGTGGCTCGAGACCGTGGCGGCTCCGGCCCGCTTGGCATCGGCGGCGGTGGTCGCGGCGTTGTGCGCGTCCTTGTCGGCCAGCGCCAACGCCGCGCCCTTGCGCGCCAGCGCCAGCGCCAGCGCGCGGCCGATGCCGCTGCCGGCGCCGGTCACCACGGCGACGGTCCCTTTGGTGAGCTTCATGGTCTCTCCCGTTACGGCGTCAGGCGGCGGATGAAGGCGGCGGCCTCGGCGAGAGCGGCGCGGCCTTCCGGCAGGAAGGGCGCGAAGAATTGCCAGACATGCGGCAGCTTGTGCCAGGTGCGGAACTCGACGGCAACTCCGGCTTTTGCCGCCTTCTCGGCAACGCGCACGGCATCGTCGAGCAGCAATTCGCTGTCGCTCGCCTGGATGAACAGCGGCGGCAATCCCGCGAGATCGGCATAGAGGGGCGATGCCAGCGGATGGGTCGGCGGCGTATCGCCGAGATAGATCCGCGCCGCGTCGGCGACGCGATGGCCGCGGAACATGGCATCGCTCCGATCGTTCCGCTTCAGCGAGGCACCCGTGCCGGCGAGATCGGTCCAGGGCGAGAACAGCACCGCGCCCGCCGGCAGCGCATCGCCGGCGTCGCGCAGCGCCAGCAGCAGCGCCAGCGCCAGGCCGCCTCCGGCGCTGTCGCCGGCGACGACGATGCGCTCCGGCGCGGCGCCTTGGTCGAGGATGCCGCGATAGGCGGCGATGGCGTCCTCGACCGCCGCCGGGAAGCGGTGCTCGGGCGCAAGGCGGTAGTCCGGGACATAGACGCGCGCCTCGCTGCCCGCGGCAAGTCCGATGGTGATGACACGGTGCGTCTCGGGCGAGCAGAAATAATAGCCGCCGCCATGAAGATAGAGCAGCGTGCGCCCGCCCGGCGCCGCGTCGCCGGCGCGCTCGATCCACTCGCCCGGGAGCGGCGCGCGCACCGCCTCGATGCGCCAGCCCGCCGGCAGCGTCGCCTTCATCGTCATGCGGTGCGCCACCGCGCGGGCTTCCTCGACATCGACGTCTCGGTCCGCCCGGCGCTTCACGCGCCAGCGCAGCATCAGCGTCACCGCCGTGTTCTGCCAGCTCATGCGCTAATAGACCTGGAGGTCGGCGTTCGGCCAGGCGAGCGGGGCATCGCCGGCCAAGGGCGGCGTTTCGCGCAGGACGCGCCGCCGCAGCTTGCGCTCGGCGCGCGGCAGCAGCAGCGGCATCAGCTTGCGTGCCCGCCGCATCTGCCGCAGCGCCGCGGCCGGGTTGATGAGATGCGTCTGCGGCGGCTTCTGCCCCACCTCCTTGAGGACGCGGCCGAGCGGCAGCACCATCTTCTCCTGCAGCTCGATCATCGTCGCCACCAGCTCGGCGCCTTCGCTGAGCAGCGGTCCGAAGCCATAGCGCGGCTGCATCGTGCCGATGATGTAGAGATGGCGGTACTCCGGCAGCAGCGCGCCGCCATAGAGATGGGCGAGGCCGCCCGTCACCGGCACCAGCCCCTTGGGCAGGAAAGGGAAGTCGACATGATAGCCGGTGGCGCAGACGACGATGTCGTAGACGCCGCTGCTGCCGTCGACGAAGTGAACCCGCTCGCCGTCGAAGCGCTTGATATCGGGCCGTGGCCGGATGCGGCCATGCTTCACATAGTGCAGCAGCTCCGAGTTTATCGTCGGATGATGCTCGAAGATTTTGTGATCCGGCCGCGGCAGGCCGTAGCGACGGTAATCGCCGAAGACCACCTTGAGCGCCGCCTTGAGCAGCAGCCGCTGCAGCGGCACCGGCAGCCACAGCGGCAGCGCCTCGACCAGCGGGCGGCCGAGCAGCGTCTTGGGCAGGAACCAGTAGCCGCGCCGGAGACTGAGATCACAGCTCGCGCCCACTCGCGCCGCCTCGCTGGCGACATCGCACGCCGAGTTGCCGCCACCGACCACCAGCACGCGCCGCCCCGCGAGCTGCTCCGGGCTCTTGTAGTCCTTGGAATGGATCAGCGTGCCGGCAAAGCGCCCGGAATAATCGGGAGAGCGCTTCGACCAGTGATGGCCGTTGCACACCAGGAGGCCCTTGTAGAGACGCTGCCTCCCGCCGGCGAGAGCGACCTCCCAGAGCTCGTCGCCGCGCGGCCGCGCCAGCACGACCTTGGCGCCGAACTCGATGTGCCGGCGCAGGTCGAAATGCCGGGCATAGTCGCGCAGATACTGCAGCATCTGCACCCGGCTGGGAAAGTCGGGGTAATCCCCCGGCATGGGGAACTCGGTGAATTCCGTCGTCCGGCGCGAGGAGATGATGTGCGCGGTGTGGTAGACGCCGTGATACCAGTTGCCGCCGACATCGTCGTCCGCTTCGAGCTGGTCATAGGCGATGCCGCGCGCTTTGAGCGCCCGCGCGATGCCGAGCCCGACCGGCCCGGCGCCGATCACCGCCATCCTGTCGCGACGGTCTTCCATCCCTCCTCCCGACTCGCCGGCGCGCTAGGAAACCGCGCGCCCATGGGCTAGGGTGATCTCAGTCCCTCAGCCTAGGGTGGGGACCCTAATTGTCAAACGCTAAATTGGCCAGGGCAGCGGTGCGGACCCGGGACAGAATCTTGAAGGCGGCGCTCCATCTCTTCAACGAGCGCGGTGAGGCCCATGTCTCGCTCGCCCAGATCGCCGGTCGGCTCGGCATCAGCGAAGGCAATCTCTGGTATCATTTCCGCACCAAGCGCGATCTCGTGGCCGCGCTCTTTGCCGAGCTCGAGGAGCGCATCGACCGCAATCTCTCGCGCGAGCCGGCAGCGGCGGGCGGTCATCTCGCCGATTTCGGCGATTATGCGCGCCAGAGCTTCCGCGACATCTGGGAATACCGCTTCCTCTACCGCCACCGCTTCGACCCCGAGGAGGGCGGCGAGCTCGCGCAGCGCGCCGCGGCCGTCGCCGAGCGCGCCCACCGCTACACCGAGCGCATTCTCGCCGAGATGGTCGCGCGCAAGCTGCTCGCCGCCAGCCCGCAGGAAATCTCCGAGCTCGCGGCCAATGCCTGGATCATCTCGCGCTACTGGATCGACTACCTGCAGGAGCGGCACGGGCTCGTCCGTATCTCCGAGGCCGATCTACAGGCCGGGGTGAAGCAGCTCTTCGCTCTCTACAAGCCCCATCTCACCGACCTCGCCTGCGCCCAGATCGCGGCGGAAACGGCGCCGAAGAAGCTCGCGCGCCGCTGACCTCTCCGCTCTCGTTACGGCAGCCAGGCGCGCCAGGCCGGCCAGCCTTCGACGAGATCGGCGATCACGGCATAGCCGGCGGCGCCGGGATGGGCGCCGTCGCCCGCGGCGAGCTCGAGCCGCCACAGCGCGATGGCGGCCAACGGGGTGTGGAGATCGAGGTAGGCGACGCCTTGTGCTTCGGCGAGCGCCTTCAAGGCCTCGGACAGCGCCGCGATGCGCGGCTCGGCGTCGGCGAGCGGCGGTGGGCCCAGCATCAGCGTCGGGTGTTGCGCCTTCGCGGCGCTGAGGATGGCGCGGGCGTTCTCCAGCGAGCGCTCCACGGCGATGCGCGGCCCGCCATTCTCCTCGGTGCAGTCATTGACGCCGTAAGAGAAGACGAGGCGGCCATCCATGTCGGGCGGCAGCCGGCGCCTGGCTTCCTCCGGCCAGCGCGCGGCGATGTCGGCGCTGGTGTCGCGGCGAATGCCGAGATTGTAGCTGGTGAGGTCGTGGCCGCGCCGGCGCGCCGAGGCCGAGACACGGCCGACCCAGCCGAGCCCGGTCGGATCGCCGGTGCCGTTGACGTAGCTGTCGCCGAAAAAGCAGATGCGCATGCCTTACGCTGAGCTTAGCCGTGCTCCGGCGGCGGCGGAAGCGGCGTCGCGCGATTTGAAATCGCCGATTTCCGCGAGTACCGTCGACGCGGTGCGGCATTGCCGCGGAGGGCTCATGATCGTCATCTACCACAATCCGCGCTGCGCCACGTCGCGCGCGACCCTGGCGCTGCTCGAGAAGAAGGGCGTGAAGCCGCGCATCGTCGAATACCTGAAGACACCGCCCGACGCTGCCGAACTGAAGCGGCTGCTGCGCCTCCTCGGCAAGACGCCGCGCGAGCTGCTGCGCGCCAAAGAGGCGAAAGCGGTCGGTCTCGACAAGCCCGGACTTTCCGACGCCGCCCTCATCGCCGGCATCGTCCAGCATCCCATCGTGATCGAGCGGCCGATCGTGGTGAACGGCAACCGCGCGGCGCTGGGACGGCCGCCGGAAGCGGTGCTGGACATCCTCTAGGACAGGCTCCTAGCCGCGGCGCTTCGCGTCGCCATTGACGCGGGTGGTGGTCCATAGGACGATCACTCCTGCCGCTAGTGCCCGGAAACCGCGGGCTAAATTTTTTGTCATGTGGCGGCGCCGCTGGGCTTTGCCATGCTCAGAGCGCCAAACGAAAAACAAAAGGCGTCGGCGGAAGACCCGCTGCGACAAAGGCTTTGCCGGCCGGAAACACCGGTCGGCCAACAGGGAGGAGGAATTGATGATCACCAGGACGCTTGCCTTGGGCGCGGCGGCACTTGCCGGCGTGCTCCTCGTCGGCCCGGCTATGGCGCAAAACAGCCCGGCCGTCACCAGCACCGAGATCACGATCGGCCAGACCATGCCGTATAGCGGCCCCGCTTCGGCCTACGGCACCATCGGCAAAGCCGAATCCGCCTATTTCGACATGATCAATGCCAAGGGCGGGGTCAACGGCCGCAAGATCAAGCTGATCAGCCTCGATGACGGCTACACCCCGCCGAAGACGGTGGAGCAGACGCGGCGCCTCGTCGAGCAAGACCATGTGCTGGCGGATTTCAGCCCACTCGGCACGCCGACCAATACCGCGATCCAGAAATACCTCAATCAGCAGAAGGTGCCGCAGCTCTTCGTCGCCACCGGCGCAACGAAATGGGGCAATCCCAAGGAATTTCCCTGGACCATGGGCTGGCAGCCCGCCTACCAGACGGAAGGCCGCATCTATGCCCGCTATCTGCTGGAGCATATGCCCAACGCCAAGGTCGGCATCCTTTTCCAGGACGACGATTACGGCAAGGACTACGTGAAGGGCTTCAAGGACGGGCTCGGCGAGCACGCCCAGACGATGATCGTCAAGGAGGTCAGCTACGAGACCACCGATCCCAGCGTCGACTCCCAGATCATCACCTTGCAGGCTTCCGGCGCCAACGTCTTCTTCAACGTGACGACGCCGAAATTCGCCGCGCAGGCGATCCGCAAGGTCGCTGACATCGGCTGGAAGCCGCTGCAGTTCCTCAACTCGGTGTCGAATTCGGTGGGCGCGGTGCTGAAGCCTGCCGGCCTCGAGGCCTCGAAGGGCATCATCACCGTCGAGTACCTCAAGGATCCGACCGATCCCAAGTGGCAGAACGATCCCGGCTACAAGGAGTGGCTCGCCTGGATGAACAAGTATTATCCGAGCGGCGACAAGAAGGACGCGTTCAACGTCTTCGGCTACAGCGAAGCGGCCACCATGGTGCGGGTGCTGAAGCAGTGCGGCAATGACCTGACGCGCGAGCGCGTGATGAAGGAGGCCGCCAATCTGAAGCACTTCACGGTGCCGATGCTGTTGCCCGGCATCACCATCAATACCAGCGCGACCGATTTCTATCCGATCAAGCAGGAGCAACTCGCCAAGTTCAACGGCACGACTTGGGACCTCTTCGGCGAGATCGTGGCGAGCAACAAATAGGGGGGAGGGGAGGGCGCGGCGGTCCGGAGAACGCTTCGGCCGCCGCGCCTATTCGCTCGCCGAGGCGGTCAGCGCGGCGGGAATGATCTCGACCGGGAGGCCGCTGCGCTCGCGGCCGGCGCGCGCGACCGCCGACCAGTCGAGACGGCGTTCGGCGTCGCCGGCGGCGCTGGTGACGCGCGCGACGAGATCCGACGGCATGCGTAGCGGCATCGGTTCGCCGGTGTCGATCGCGTCCACCTGCTGCTTGTCGGGATAGGCTTCGACGAAGAGCGCGCCGCCGGACCACGCGGCCAGCACTTCCTGGCGCACCACCTCGACCCGCGTCCCCACCGGGACCTCGCGGTAAAGCCGCGCGATGTCTTCAGGATAGAGGTGAAGGCAGCCATGGCTGACATTGCGCCCGACGCCATCCGGCTTGTCGGTGCCGTGGATCAGGTAATTGGGCCAGCCCAGCCGCAGCGCGAAGCGGCCGAGCGGGTTGTCGGGGCCGGGCGGCACGACGCGAGGGAGGCCCGGCTCCTGGGCGAGAATCGATGGCGGCGGATACCAGGCGGGATCGGTTACCTTGGCGACGACGCGGGTGGCGCCCAGGGGCGAGTCCAGCCCATCCACCGCGACGCCGATGGGATAGGTCTCGACCGTGCCGCCGTGCGGCGGAAAATAGAAGAGGCGCCGCTCGGCAAGATTGACCACGATGCCGCGCCGCGGCGCGTCCGGGAGCAGGAAACGCATCGGCAGCACGATGCGCCCACCGACCGGCGGCAGCCAGGGATCGACGCCGGGATTGGCGGCGACGATCTCGGCATAGCCGAGGTCGAACTGCCGCGCGATGTCGAGCAGCGTGTCGCCGGCGCCGACCGTCGCAGTCGCGACCGCGCCGACCGCGGCTGCACCCTCCGGCAGCGGAAACTCCGCAGCGCGCGCCGGCACGACCGCTCCCAGCGCAAGCGCGGCCAGCGCCGCGCCCGGCCCGAATCTCCAACGGGCGCCGCGCCTCGCCGGGACGCCCGCGTCTTTGCCAATCACTTCTTCAGCGAGCGGTTGTACATCTCGTTGGCGCGTTGATCGGCTGCCTGCGCCTGCTGCTGGGCTTGCTGCGCGGTCTGCAGCGCCTGCTGCGCCGTCTGCATCGCCTTGTCGGCCACCGCCTTGCTTTCATTGGCGGTACTCACCGCCGACGACGCTTCAGGGGACGGTCCGCTTGCGCAGGCGGCGAGCAGCAGCGGCGTTGCAAGCAGCAGGAATGGGGCATAACGCAGAGGGTTGAAGCGCATCTCGAGCCTCCTATGGCCGGACCGCGCTTGGCGGTCCTTCATGGAACCTGGACGTGCCTGACAAACGCGACGATGGACGCCGCGTTAAAACTCTGTCCGGAAAGTATTTCGATCGTTGCCGCCGTTTTCGCGCTGGTGTGCGGCGCGGCCTCCGCCGCTCAGGTCGCGTCGGCTTCCGCCGGTGCCGCCGGGCGCTCGCTTCGCCGCTGCCGGACGCTGTCGGATTTGAGCTGCCCACAGGCCGCCATGATATCCTCGCCGCGCGGCGTGCGCACCGGCGAGGAGTAGCCCGCGGCGTTGACGATGTCGGCGAAAGCCCTGATCGCCGCCTCGCGCGAGCGCTCATAGGGCGCACCCGGCCATGGGTTGAAGGGGATGAGGTTGACCTTGGCGGGAATGCCGGCGAGCAGGTGCACCAATTGCCGCGCCTCGGCCGGGCTGTCGTTGATGCCGCTCAGCATCACGTATTCGAAGGTGATGCGCCGCGCATTGCTGGCACCGGGATAAGAACGGCAGGCCGCCAGCAGCTCCGCCAGCGGGTATTTGCGGTTGATCGGCACCAGCACGTCGCGCAGCTCGTCGGTGACGGCGTGGAGCGAGATTGCGAGGTTGACGCCGAGCTCCTCGCCGCAGCGCCGGATCATCGGCACCACGCCCGAGGTCGACAGCGTGATCTTGCGCCGCGACAGCGACAGCCCCTCGTGATCCATCACGATCTTCAGCGCCGCCGCCACGTTGTCATAGTTGAACAGCGGCTCGCCCATGCCCATGAGCACGATATTGGTGAGCTGCCGGTCGTCCTGGGGCGACGGCCACTCGCCGAGCGCGTCGCGCGCCAGCATCACCTGGCCGACGATCTCGGCGGCGGCGAGATTGCGCACCAGGCGCTGCGTGCCGGTGTGGCAGAAGCTGCAGGTGAGCGTGCACCCCACCTGCGAGGAGACGCAGAGCGTGCCGCGATCCTCCTCGGGAATGTGGACGCACTCCGCTTCCTGCCCGTCGGCAAAGCGCAGCAGCCATTTGCGCGTCCCGTCGAGCGAGACGAGGGCGCGTGCCACCGCCGGCCGGCCGACGACATAGCGCTCGGCGAGTTCGGCCCGGAACGCCTTCGACAGCGTGGTCATCGCCGCGAACTCGGTCGCGCCGCGATTGTAGATCCAGTGCCAGAGCTGGCGGGCGCGGAACGGCTTGGCGCCGATCGCCGCCATCTCGGCCGCGAGCTCGGCGCGGGACAATCCGACGAGCGCCTTGCGGCCCTCGGGAACGGCGGATGCATTGTCCATGACGGGGCAAGATATAGGCGGCAGCGGGGCCGGGCGCAAAGAAAAAGGCGCCGCCGCTTTGGGGTTGCAGGGCCGCGGCGCGCCTTGCAAGCTCAGCCTTCCGCCGACCTGCTGCCAGGGGGAGCCATGGTTTTCGATCCCGCCACCGTTGTCCTCGATCCCGAGGCCAAGGCGCTGCTCGACATGATCGCGAAGTCCGACCGTGTTCCCTATCGCGACATCACCACGGCGCAGGCGCGGGAGCAATATCGCGAACTGTGCCGGCGGACGCGCAAAGCCGGGGAATGGCCGGTCGCCGCCCGCGACCTTTCGCTTCCCGGGCCCGCCGGCGCGGTCGGCGCCCGGCTCTACCGGCCCCGCGCGGCGGGCGCGGCGCCGCTGCCGGTGCTCGCCTTCTTTCACGGCGGCGGCTGGTGCATCGGCGATCTCGAAACCCATGATGCCCCCTCCCGCCAGCTTGCCGCCGAAGCCGGCTGCGCCGTGCTCGCCGTGGACTACCGTCTCGCGCCCGAGAATCCCTTTCCGGCGGCGGTCGAGGATTGCTACGCCGCGCTCCGCTTTCTTGCCGCCGAAGGCGCCAGCCTCGGCATCGATTCCCGTCGCATCGCCGTTGGCGGCGACAGCGCCGGCGGTAATCTCGCCGCGGTCGTGGCCCTGATGGCGCGCGATGCCGGAACCGCGCTCCAGGCGCAGGTGCTGATCTATCCCGCCACGGATTTCAGCGAGGCACGGCGATCGCATGAGGACTTCGCCGACGGCTTTCTGTTGACGCGGGAGTCGATGACATGGTTCGGCGGCAACTATGTCGGACCGAGCGCCCATCGCGACTGGCGCGCCTCGCCGCTTCTGGCGCCCGACCATAGTGGCTTGCCGCCGGCGCTGATCATCGTCGGCGAATGCGATGCGCTGCGCGACGAAAGCCGCGATTACGCCATGAAGCTCAGTGAGGCCGGCAGCGAGGCGAGCTTCCACCTCTATCCCGGCATGATCCACGGCTTTCTCACCATGGGCGGCAAGATCGCCGCCGCCGACCGCGCCATCGCTCAATCGGCGGCGCTGCTGCGCCGGGTGTTCGCGGCGCCGACCGCTAACGCTTGACGCCGCAGGCCCTGTCGATGTTGGCGAGCGCCTGCGAGAAGCCCGCGAGCGAGTAGCTGTCGGTCGTCGCCGTGCCGCGCGTCGAGGTGCCCTTGATCACCGCTTCTTTGCCCTTGGCGAGCGCTTCCACCACCGCCTTGTCGGTCGCCGAATCGCGCGTCCAGGCGCCGTCCTTGTTGGTGAAGAGCGAGAACTTCCGGCCGTCCACCGTCAGCTCGGCATCGGAGCCGTCCTTGAACAGGTAGCCGGAGGTGAAGCTCACCTCGTTGAAGCGCTTCTCGCTCGGCCGGTGGGTGACGCTGGCGAAGACGGCGCCGCGCTTGATGCTGGCGGGCTCGCTTTTCTGCGGCTTGCCGATGAGATAGCAGATCTTCGCGCCGCGCGCCGTGTCGGTATAGGCTTCCCAGCGGCCGGCGCCGCCGAGCTTGTTGATCGAGGGGCTCGGCGCCTGCGCCTTCAGATGTGCGGGATTGTGCTGCTTGGGCGGCGCCGTTGCCGCCGCTGCGGCGCCGATGGAGAAGCCGAGGAGGACGAGCGAAAGCGCGGTACGTTGCATGCGGGCGACCATAACCGCTGCGGCGCGCAACGCCAAGAGCGAGTCGTCAGTCGTCAGTTCTCGGTCGTCCGTTCGTCAAGCCGGGTGACCGCTCACTGAAAACTGATAACTGAGGACTGACAACTGACAACTCGGCAAAAACCCGCTAGAGCTGCGCCCGCTCTCGACGGAGGCAAGCGATGCGGGCGGTGCTGTGCAAGGAGCTGGGCGGACCGGAGAAGCTCGTGCTGGAGGAGGTGCCTTCGCCGGCGCTGAGCGACGGCGGCGTCCTCATCGACATCCACGCCGCCGGCGTCAATTTCGCCGACATCCTGCTCATCGCCGGGCAGTACCAGGATCGCGCGCCGCTGCCCTTCATCCCCGGCATGGAGGTCGGCGGCGTCGTGCGCGCCGTCGCCGCCGGCGTGACGCAGGTGAAGCCGGGAGACCGCGTGCTCGCTTCGGTCGGGCGCGGCGCCTTTGCCGAGCAGGTGGCGGTCGAGGCCGACAGCGTCCACCCCATTCCCGACAGCATGGATTTCGCCACCGCCGCCGGTTTTCCCGTCGCCTACGGCACGTCCCATGGCGCGTTCCTCTGGCGCGCGCGGCTGCAGCCCGGCGAGACCGTGCTGGTGCTGGGGGCATCGGGTGGCGTCGGCTTGACCGCGGTCGAGATCGCCAAGGCGATGGGCGCGCGCGTCATCGCCGCGGCCGGCGGCGCGGAGAAGCTCGCCATCGCCCAGCGCGCCGGCGCCGATCACCTCGTCGACTACACGAGCGAGGATTTGCGTGAGCGCATCAAGGCGATTACCGGCGGCCGCGGCGCCGATGTCGTCTATGACCCGGTCGGCGGCGACGCTTTCGACCAGAGCCTGCGCGCGATCGCCTGGGAAGGCCGCATGATCGTCATCGGCTTTGCCGCCGGCCGCATCCAGCAAATCCCGGCCAATCTCGTGCTGGTCAAGAACATCGACGTGATCGGCTTCTTCTGGGGCTCCTATCGCCGCCACAAGCCGCATCTCCTCGGCGACTCCTATCGGCAGCTCTTCCGCTGGTTCGAAGAGGGAAAGCTGAAGCCGCACATCTCGCATCAACTGCCGCTTGAGCGCACCGGCGAGGCGCTCGCGCTGTTGAAGCAGCGGAAATCGACCGGCAAGGTGGTGGTGACGACGCGCTGAGGTGGCCCGCGGATCGCCCGCGGGTGGCGCCGCGTTTGCGGCAATGATGGGTATTAGGACGCTCGCCTTACAGATCGTTCATGTTCGGGGATGAAAACCCGGCTCCCGCCTTATTACAAGAGTGACCATTCTCGAACCAACGGAGGTGCAGAGATGGGCAAGCTGGTTCGTTGGGCCGCCGCTGCGGCACTGATTGCCATCCTTGGCGGGTGCGTCTACGCGCCGCCGCCGGCCCCCGCTTATGGTTATGCACCGCCGGGGTATGGCTATGCAGCGCCGGGGTATGCCTATGCGCCGGGACCCTACTATTATGGACCTCCGGTTGCGGTGGGCGTCGGTGTCGGCTGCTGCGGCTGGCACCATTGGAGGTAGGCATGTCGCGGCTGAGGCCCGGTCTTCTTACGGCTGCTGCGCTGACGCTGTCGCTCGCCATCGCCGGGACGGCGTCGGCGCAGCGTGACGGGGGCGGCTGGCACGACCACGATATCCACCACTTCAACGATCACGATTTCGGTGCCTGGCGCGGCGGCCACTGGTATCACGGCGGGCACAACGGGCAGACCGGCTGGTGGTGGATGGTCGGTCCGAATTGGTACTACTATCCGCGCGCGGTCTACCCCTATCCCGATCCTTATGTGCCGCCTTACGCGGCGCCGGGCGCGCCCGCCTGGTATTACTGCCCGCCGATGCAGGGCTACTATCCCTATGTCGCCTCCTGCCCGGTGCCTTGGCAGGTCGTGCCCGCGCGCTGACCGACGGCGCCGCTCTCAGCGGCCGCTCTGACGCACGAAGAAGATGAGGTCGAGCTCGGGCGGGGGAACCGGCGTCTGGCTCAGCATGTCGTGCACTTGGCCGCGGTGATGGGTCTGGTGGTTGAAGAGGTGACCGAGCACCAGGCGGCGGGGTGTCTCAAACGCCTCGCCGCGCGTGTTCTGATAGGAGAGCGGCTCGTCGAGGCGGCTCGCCGGGATGCCGCCGACCAGGTCGATCAGCAGCTTGTCCTGCTGTTGCCGCGCGGCACGCAGCGGCGCGAAATCCTCGAACAGGATCTTGTTGAGCGGCATCACCAGAGTGCCGCCGGCGAGTCGGCTCATCCAGATGCGGTCGCCGACCAGGAGATGATTGAGCGTTCCCAGGATCGAGCCGAAAAAGGCGCGGCGCGGCGCCTTGAGCTCGGCCTGCGCCAGCTGGGCGCAGGCGTCATAGAGCCGTCCATTGGCCCAGGCGTTGTACGCCGCCAGCAGATCGAAATAGGCGTCGGCCATCGGCGCCCAGTCTAGCCGCCCGACCCCGCCGCCGCCACCGGCTGCGGCACCGGCGCGGTCGCAACTTCCGCGCCGCCATATTATGATGCGCTCGTGGCAGAGGACGGCACCATCACCATCCGGCAGGCGCGACTGGCCGATGCGCGGGCCATCGGCCGCATCGAGGTCGAAACCTGGCGGTCGACCTACGCCGGCATGCTGCCCGACCGCGTCCTCCTCAACATGTCCGAGCAGCGCCAGACCGCCTCCTGGGCCGGCTTCCTGCGCCACCGTCCCGGCGACGTCTATGTCGCCGAGCGCGGCGCGGCGGCGCCGCGCGTCCGCGGCTTCGGCAATTGCGGGCCGCAGCGCGATCCCGGCTTCGGCTTCGCCGGCGAAATCTATACGCTCTATGTCGCGCCCGATGCCCAAGGCGCCGGTCTCGGCCGGCAATTGCTGCTGGCGCTGTTCGCGCGGCTGCTCCATTGCGGCCACCGCTCGGCGCTGATCTGGGTGGTGCGCGCCAATCCGGCGCGCTTTTTTTACGAGCGGCTCGGCGGCAAGCTGGTGCTGCACCGCGCGATCCCGCTCGGCGGCCAACCGGTCGAGGCGGTGGGCTATGGTTGGCGCGATCTCGCGGCGGCCCTCGACCGCGAGGCGCAAAGCCGTGCCGGGAGGTCATCGCCGGGCTGAGCCTTCGCGCCGCGTGAAGCGCCGGTCGCTCGCTCCCTGTCTTGCGCCAGGCGCGTGACGATCGGGCCGAGAATAAGCAAAGGGGAGGTGCCATGACGGGGAGATCATTGAGACCCACGCGGCGCGCCGTGGTGACGGCGGCCGGCATGCTCGGCGCGGCGCTGGCGGGGCGGGCCGCCCTCGCGGCGAAGGCGGCCGAAGCCGAGGACGAGCCGCTCTGGAGCGCCGAGTATTGGGCCCATAAGGGCGACGTTGCGCTCTATCTCTATCGCAAGCGGCGCGGCGCGCCGGAAGCCGGCGAGAGACCCATGCCGGTGCTGTTCCTGGTGCATGGCTCCTCGGTTTCCGCACGCCCGTCGTTCGATCTCACCGTGCCCGGCGCCGGCGAATATTCGCTGATGAACGTCTTCGCCCGGCTCGGCTACGACGTCTGGACCATGGATTTCGAAGGCTATGGCCACTCGACCGCCACCTCGGGCAACTCCGACATCAAGACCGGCGTCGAGGATCTGAAGGCCGGCATCGCCGTCGTGGCGCGGGCGACCGGGCGCGAGAAGTTCCATGTCTTCGGCGAGTCCTCGGGCGCGCTGCGCGCCGCCGCCTTTGCCATGGCCGAGCCTCGGCGCGTCGACCGGCTGGTGCTGGAATCCTTCGTCTGGACCGGCAAGGGCGCGCCGACGCTGAAGAAGCGCGCCGAGGATCTCGCCTATTTCCGCACGCACAACCGGCGCCCGCGCGACCGCGCCATGATCCACAGCATCTTCACCCGCGACAAGCCCGGCACCTCCGATCCGCGCGTCGCCGAGGCGCTCGCCGATGCCGAGCTCAAATTCGGCGACAGCGTGCCGACCGGCACTTATCTCGACATGACCGCCAACCTGCCGGTGGTCGATCCCGCCCGGGTCGAGGCGCCGGTGCTGATCGTGCGCGGCCAGTATGACGGCATCGCCAGCCTCGACGACGTTCTGGCCTTCTTCGAGCGGCTGCCCAATCCCGATCGGCAATTCACGCTGCTCGCCGGCGCCGCCCATGCGATCGCGCTCGGCCTCAACCGCGCCCAGCTCTGGCACACGGTGCACGGCTTCCTCGACATGCCGCCGCGCGCCGACGTTTAAGCGACCAAGCAAGATCGACGGAAGCGGAGGAAACCATGGGCTTGTTGAGTGCGGAGGAGCTGGCGCAACTGGCCCCGGCGGAAGAGGCGGCGCTGGCCTCGCCGATCCCGACGCAAGTGGTGGCGAGCGACGAGTATTTTCCGCAGCCCCAAACCAGCGAGCAGAAGGAGGTCGAGGCGCGGCTGCTGGCGATGGCCGATCGCCTCGCCGCGCGGCAGGGGCTGACGCGGCGGCGCTTCTTCCAGACCGCCGCCGGCATGGCCGCATCCTTCCTCGCCATGAACGAGGTCTACGGGCCGCTGTTCACGGCGAGCGAGGCGGAGGCCGCCACGCCCGAGCTCGCCGAGGAGCGCGCCGCGGCGCTCGCCGGACAGTTCGTCTTCGATGCGCACACTCATTATCTGCGCGACGACACGCGCCTTACCGCCTTCGTCGCCATGCGCGCCGCCGTCGGCAAGGCCGGCTGGAATCCCGAGATCGGCAACCGGCCGCAGACCCTCGACGACCTCAAATACGCCAATTACGTCAAGGAAGTCTTCCTCGACAGCGACACCAAGGTGGCGCTCCTCACCAATGCGCCGTCGGAAGTTCCGGAAGACTGGTTCCTGACGCAGGACCAGGTGTTCGCAACCCGCGCCCGCGTCAACCGCGAGGCCGGCACGCGGCGCATGCTGGCGCATTACACGATCACCCCGGGCTATCCCGGCTGGATGGACGGCATCGACAAGGCGATCGAGGTCTACAAGCCCGATTCCTGGAAGGGCTACACCATCGGCGACAACACGCATAAGGATCTGTCGCGCCATCCCTGGCGGCTCGACGACGAGAAGCTCGTCTATCCCGCCTATGAGAAATTCGCCAAGGCCGGCATCCGCAACGTCTGCATCCACAAGGGGCTGTTCGCGCCGTCGGTGGAGAAGCAGTTTCCGGCGCTGCGGCCCTATGTCGACGTCAGCGATGTCGGCCAGGCGGCCAAGGACTGGCCGCAGCTCAACTTCATCATCTACCACTCGGGCTATCGCCATGTCGGCGGCAGCCCCCAGGATGCGATGAAGGAGTGGGAGGACACCGGCCGCATCTCCTGGGTCAGCGATCTCGCCGACATTCCGGCGAAATACGGGGTCACCAACGTCTATGGCGATCTGGGGCAGCTCTTCGCCTTCTCGACCGTGGTGCAGCCGCGCCTCGCCGCGGCGCTGATGGGGACGCTGGTCAAGGGACTCGGCGCCGATCACGTCGTCTGGGGCACCGATGCCGTCTGGACCGGCTCGCCGCAATGGCAGATCGAAGGGCTGCGCCGGCTCGAGATTCCCGAGGACATGCAGAAGCAGCACGGCTTCGCTCCGCTCGGCCCCGCCGACGGCGCGGTGAAGACGGCGATCTTCAGCGGCAACTCGCTGCGGCTCTATGGCTATGCGAAGCATGCCGATCTCGCCACCGACCGCTTCGCCGCGCTCAAGGCCGCTTACGAGCGCGCCGGGCCCGGCCGCAGCAATCTGCGCTACGGCTATGTGCGGCGGCAGGCGTGAGCCGCGGCAAGGCTGGCGCCGGGCGGCCGCACCCGATAACCTCGCCGAATTAGGCCGCGGCCCCTAACGCCGCGGCAAGGGAGGTCGGGCGATGGCGCATCTCTGGGAAAAGTCCTATCCGTCGGGCGTTTCGTGGGAGGAGAAGTTCCCCGCGCCGGTGCCGATCGAGAGCCTCCTCGAGAACGCCGCGGCCGAATGGGGCGACCGCATCGCCATCGACTTCTACGACCGCCGGCTCGGCTTCCGCGAGCTCCACGCCCTCGCGGCGCGCGCCGCCAAGGGGTTTCAGGCGCTCGGCGTCGGCCCCGGCGTCCATGTCGGCCTCCATCTGCCGAACACGCCGCATTACGTCGTCTGCTTCTTCGGCGTGCTGATGGCCGGCGGCCGCGTCGTCAATTTCAGCCCGCTGGCGGCGCCGCGCGAGCTCAAATACCAGCTCGCCGACAGCGAGGCGCGGGTCATGGTGACGCTGGGCCTGCCGATGCTCTATCCACAGATCGCGGCGCTCAAGGGCACGCCTGGGCTCGGCGCCGTGGTGGTCTGCGCGCTCGAGGATTTCCTGCCGGCGCCGGCGGTGCGCGCGGTGTTCGGCCCCGCCGCCGAGCGCCTGGCGGGGCCCGGCCGCGAGCTCGACTTCGCCGCGCTCATCGACAATGACGGCGCCTATCGCCGCCATCCGCACGCCGCCCTCGACGAGGACGTGGCGGTGCTGCAATACACCGGCGGCACCACCGGCGATCCCAAGGGCGCGATGCTGACGCACGCCAATTTCTGCGCCGTCGTCAACGCGCGCAACCGCTGGGTCGGCGCGGCGATGGCGGCGGACGACAAGACGCTGGTGGTGCTGCCGCTGTTTCATATCTTCGGCCTCTCGTTCATCCTGCTGCTGTCGATCGCCACCGGCACCCAGATGGTGATGCATATCCGCTTCGATGCCGATCGCGTGCTGCAGGACATCGCGAAGAAGAAGATCACCATCTTCGCCGGCGTGCCGACGATGTACACGGCGCTGGTGAACCACCCGAAGCTCGGCGAGTTCGACCTCGCTTCGCTGCGCCTCTGCTCTTCGGGTGGCGCGCCGCTGCCGGTCGAGGTGCTGAACCGCTTCAAGCAGCTTACCGGCATCACGCCCGCCGAGGGCTACGGCCTGACCGAGACCGCGCCGCTCGCCACCATGCAGGCGACGAACGCGGAGCGCCCGGGCACGGTGGGCCTGCCCGCGCCGCAAACCATCCTCGAGGTCGTCGATCTCGAGACCGGCATAACGTTGCTGCCGCCGGGGGAGAAGGGCGAGATCTGCATCCGCGGCCCGTCGGTGATGAAAGGCTATTGGAAGAAGCCCGAGGCCACCGCCGAGGCGTTTCGCGGCGACCGCTTCCACACCGGCGATATCGGCTTCATCGACCGGGACGGCTATGTCACGCTCGTCGACCGCAAGAAGGACATGATTCTCTCGGGCGGCTTCAACGTCTTCCCGCGCAATATCGAGGAGGCGATCTACGAGCATCCCGCGGTCGCCGAGGTGACGGTGATCGGCGTGCCCGATCTCTATCGCGGCCAATCGGCGAAGGCGTTCATCGCGCTGAAGCCGGGCGCTGCGGAGTTCGGCCTCGATGCGCTCAAGGCCTTCCTTGCCGACAAGCTCGCCCGCTACGAAATGCCGGCAGAGATCGAGTTCCGCCAGAGCCTCCCGAAGACGCCGGTCGGCAAGCTCTCCAAGAAGGAGCTCCTCGCCGAGGAGCTGGCGAAGCGCGCCGCCGCCGACGCGCCGACCGGGGCGCGCTGAGCGCTCCTACTCCGCCTTGGGAAAACGGACCACCTGCGCCGCCTCCGCGGACGCGAGGCATCGCGCGATCGCCGCCAGCAGGACGTCGACGCGCAGCGGCTTCAGGAGATAGTCGTAGCCGGCGAGGCTTCCCGGCGCGAGGCTGAGGCCCTGGCCGGTGATCACCAGCGCCTTGACCCCGGTCGCCGCCGCCCGATCCGCCACGCGCAACCCGCTGCCGTCCGGCAGATTGACGTCGGTCACGACGAGATCGTAGGGCTGCGAACTTAACAGGGAGATTGCGCCGGCAACGCTCTCTATGGTTGTGACCTGGAAGTCGTTGCGCAGCAGGATGTGCTCCAGCAGCGGGCGCACATCGGGATCGTCTTCCACGAGCAGAATGCGCGCCATCGGTCTCTCCGCCGCCGCGCCGCACCGGACACGTCTATGGCAAACGCTGAAATTGCCAGAAAGTGTCACGCCGGCGCGGTGCCGTCGCCGGGCGGCGCCTCGCCGAGGATGTCGACATAGCTGGAGGAAAGATCGATCCGGGCGTTGTGGCCGATGCCGGTGGTGAAGGGGCGGGTGAACTCGAAGGTGAGCGCGCCGAGGATCTGGCTGACCCCGACGCCGTCCTCCGAAAGCGGCGCCAGCACCCGGTTGGCGGTGAGATCGATAGCCTTGGTGGTGATGTATCGGCTGCGCACGAAGGCCGGCCGCCGCGCGGCGCAGACGGCGCGATAGCAGCCATGAACGAAGCTGTCGCGCTCGCCGGAGACGAGCTCGTCGACATACTTGCCGGTGAACTCGGCGCCGAATGCCTCGACAATGGCGGTGCCGACCAGGCGATAGCGGAAGCGCGCGCCGCCATCGACCACCTCGGTGATCTGCAGGTGCGGCAGCACCTGCCGCAGCGCCTCCGGGTCGATGTCCCGCCGCGACGGCATCGCGCCGCCTTGGCGCCGCTGCTCCCAGTAGTCGAGCACGGCGCGAAGTACGGGATCGGCACGGAAATCGTAGCGGGCGACGCTCGGGCGGGCGCCGGGCAGCTGCATGGTTCGGGCGTTTCTTCTGTGGCCGCGGCGCGACCCTACGCCCAATCGGTGCGCCGCGCAACCGTCGGTTACTTGTCCTTGATGGCCGCGAGCGCCGCGGCGACGGCCTTATGCTCCTCTCCCTGCGGCGGCAGCAGCGACAGGAGGCGCTGCCAATAGCGGCTCGCATCGGCGAAATGGCGCTGCTGCGCCGCCGCCATGCCGAGATACCAGAGCGCCGCCGGCTGCTCCGGATCGAGCGCGTCGACGCGCTTCAGCAGGCTCACCACCCGCTCCGGCACCGGCGTTTCCGGCTTGTCGTCGGGCAGCAGCGCCTCGGCTTCCGCCAGCAGGATCTGCGGATCATCGGGCTTCAGCCGCAGCGCATGCTCATAGGCGTCGGCGGCCTTGTCGTGCTCGCCGAGCACGCCATAGGCGCGCCCCAGCCGGAGCCAGCCCTCGAGGTCGTCGGGCGCCGATTGGAGCTGCGCGGCGAGCTTCGCCACCATGCCGCGGATCATCGCTTCGCGCGCTTCGGGCGTCATCTTCGCCGCTTCTTGCATCTGCTCCGGGCTCGGCCCCGCCGCCGCCGGCGGCAGCGCCGGCGCGGCGATGCCCGCGCTCGCCGCCGTCTCGTCGATGCGCGCCTTGAGCTCGCGGCGGAGCGGCGAGTCCGACGGCTGCTCGGCGGCGAGCTTCTGCCAGGCGGCGATGGCGGCTTGGACGTGGCCCGCCTGCGCGTCGCCGAGCGCCAGATAATAGCGTGCTTCGATATTGCCGGGATCGCGCGCCAGCGCCGTCGCCAGGATGTCGTGCGCGCGCGGCGTCACCACGCCATCGGCCGCCATCACCAGCATCTCGCCATAGGCGGCGGCGACGTCCGGGCGGTTTTGCGTGAGGCGCATCGCCTGGCGAAAGGCCTCGGCGCTTTTCTGCCAATGGCCGAGCGCCGCTTCAGTGCGCGCCAGCAGCAGCCAGTCGGCATCGCTCCCGGGATTGGCCTCGACCCGCGCTTCAAGCGTCGCGGCGGCCTTTTCCATGTCGGCCTGGCCGCCGGCGGCGGCGAGGGCGCGCTCCGCGCCGCGCGCCGCGTAGGGCTGGTCGGAAACCCCCGGCGCGCCGAGCCAGAGATAGGCGAGCACCGCCCCCGCCGGCACCAGCAAGGCCAGCGCGATGGCGAGAACCGGGCTGCCGGCGCTCGCGGCGGGGGCATCCGCGCCGCGCCTGTCGGTGGCGAGCAGCCGGCGCTCGATCTCGAGGCGCGCCGTCGCCGCTTCGGCGGCGTTGATGAGGCCTCGCGCCTCGTCGCGCGCCAGCTCCTGCAGCTGGTCGCGAAAGACGGCGCGGTCGAACTGCGCGCGCTCGGGCGCCGGCCGCGCGCCGCGCATCAGCGGCAGCACCACCGTCGCGATCACGACGAGCGTCATCGCCGCCAACGCGAGCGCGAGCAGCATCAGCCTTCCTCGGACAGCAGCTGCTCCAGCCGCTGCCGCTCCGCCGCATCGAGCGGCGCCGGCGCGGCTTCGCTCCGCTGCCGCCGTCGGCGCAGGTTGACGGCAATCACGATCGCCGCCAGCGCCAGTACCGTCGGCGGCCCGAACCACAGCGCATAGGTCGCCGGCTCCAGCCGCGGCTTCAG
>DASQSR010000041.1:0-4506 GCA_035642295.1 Allostellaceae bacterium
CGTGATGATGAGCGGCGGACAGAGTGCCACCGTGTCGCCCATGGCGCGGACGATGAGCCCGTGCTCCTGGGCGCGCGCGGCGAAGAGGGGGCCGATGCCGGCCTGGGGATCGAAGGGCGCCTTGGTCGCCTTGTTCTGCACCAGCTCGACCCCGGCGATGAGGCCGATCCCGCGCACCTCGCCGACCAGCGGGTGATCGGCAAAGCGGCGGAGCCCCTCGAGAAAGCGTGGCGCGATCGCTCGGACGTGGCCGAGGATGTCGCGCTCCTCGTAGAGGCGCAGCGTCTCCAGCGCCACGGCGCAGCAGACGGGATGGGCGGAATAGGTGAAGCCATGGGCGAATAGCCCGATCTTCTCGCTCTGGGCGACGAAGGCCTGGTAGAGCTCGTCGCTGATGACCGTGGCGGAGATCGGCAAATAGGCCGAGGAGAGCGCCTTCGCCAGGGTGATGATGTCGGGCTTCAAGCCGAAGGTCTCGGTGCCGAACATGGCGCCGGTGCGGCCGAAGCCGCAGATCACCTCGTCGGCGATGAGCAGCACGTCGTACTTCTTCAGCACCGCCTGAATCTTATCGAAATAGGTCCGCGGCGGGACGATGACGCCGCCCGCCCCCATCACCGGCTCGGCGATGAAGGCGGCGACGGTCTCGGGATCCTCGCGCAGGATCTGCCCCTCGAGGCTCTCGGCAAGGCGGGTGGCGAAGGCCTCCTCGCTCTCGCCGGGCTTGGCGAAGCGGTAATGGTGCGGGCAGTCGGCGTGACGGATCTGGGGAAGCGGCAGGTCGAAATCGCGGTGGTTATTGGGGAGGCCCGTGAGGCTGGCGGCGGCGATGGTGACGCCGTGATAGCCCTTCATGCGCGATATGATCTTCTTCTTGCGGTGTCGGCCGCGCGCGTTGTTGTAGTACCAGACCATCTTCACCGCGCTGTCATTGGCCTCGGAGCCGGAATTGTTGAAGAAAACCTTGGACATCTTCACCGGCATCAGGCCGATGAGGCGCTCCGCCAGCTCCGCGGCCATCTCGTGCGTCTTGTGGTTGAAGATGTGATAGAAGGGCAGGCGCTCCATCTGCCGCGTCGCCGCCGCGACCAGCCGCTCCTCGCCGAAGCCGAGCGCGGTGCACCAGAGGCCGGCCAGGCCCTCGATGTATTCCTTCCCGGCCTCGTCATAGACGAAGACGCCCTTGCCTTCGGTGATGACGAGCGGCCCCTCGCTCTCATGCTTCTTGAGATTGGTGTAGGGATGGAGATGGAAGGCGATATCTCGGCTTGCCGCCGAATTGCCACGCAGCGCCATGTGACGTCCCTCGATCGCAGGAAATCGAGTCTACTATCCGTCGGCCGCAGCAGCCGAGTCAAACGCGCGTGACCTCGGACGAGGGGCGCCCGCCAAAGGTCGCTCCGGGCTCGCCGGCGATGGCCGTGGACGCTGCGACAACCTGTCGCGCCCCGGGCCTTAAGCCTTTGACGATCCGGCGCGGCGCGGCGCGACGCTCCAGCGTTCAACTGAAGATATCAACAGGCTTGTCCCCAAACCGCGCGACAGAACCGGAGATTTCCTTGGTCGGCCGCCCCGCAACTCGGCGATGCTAGCCGCCATAGCGGAGGGGCGAATGGCGGTCATCAACCTGGGCGAAGAGCCGAGACGCGACGGAATTGACCTCGACCGGGTGATCGTCGATCCGGCTTACCGGCGGCGCGTCATCGACCGGTTGCGCGCCGAGGCGCAAACGCGCTCGCCGCCGCCCGAGCCCGAAGCCGCACCCGAGCCCGGCGCGGCCGATTGAGGCGGCGGGCGGCGCGCTTGGCCGGTGCTGCATGAGGGCGCTGCGTTCTTCGACAAGCTTAAATGAGGACGTTTCTTTATGGCCCCTGGCAGGGGCCATATCCGGTGTTCCTCATCCTGAGCCCGTCGAAGGACGCACGGCGCTCCTGCAGCTAAGCGCTTACTTCGGCAGCTTCGCGACCAGCGCGGGGTTGGTCGAGTAGAGGCCGATGAGCTGGCCTTGCGCCAGCACCTTGCCTTGCATCGCCGCGACCGCGGCGGGCGCATCGAAGGCGCCGGTGAGGCCGAGCGAGGGCACGCTCAAGGCGAAGACGGTGAAGTGGTAGTGGTGCGCGTTCTCGTCGTTCCAGGGCGAGCACGGCCCGTCATAGCCCAGATAGGTACCCTTCATCGCGTCGTTGGCGGCGAAGGCCTGGGTGAAGCCGTTGGCGCCGTGAACGCCGATCTTCGCCGGCGCCGACTTTCCGTGCACCACGCGGGCGTCGGATTCCTCTCCGCGGGGCAGCGCGGTCACGTTCGCCGGGATATCGACCACGACCATGTGGAAGAAGAGCTTCCGCTGGGTCGCGGCGGTCAGCATGTGGCCTTCCTGGTTCATCCACTCGCGATGCTCCGCCGGCGAATCCGTGTCGTAGATGATGACGGCGTAGGACTTGGTGCCGGCCGGGCCCTTGGACCAGGAGATGCGCGGGCTCTTGTCGGCCGCCGGCGCGACATGGCCCTGCGCCGCCGGCTTGCAGAAGGTGTACTCGCTGGCGATGAGATGCCCGGGCTTCAGGGCATCGACATGGACGTGCATCGGCCGCGCGCCGGCGGGGGCGAGCTTCGGCTCTGCGGGCGGCGCGGGCGATTGCGCCGAGGCGAGCCCGGCATAGAGCGCCGCGCCGGCCAGCGCAGCGGCGAAAATGCGAATGTTCATGGATTGCTCCTCCCCAGGACTTTGAAGCCGTTCAAGGTGTTCGGCGTTGCCACTGATCTCCCATGCTAGGCGAATGGTCGAACCCGTTCAACTCGGCGGCAACACAGCCGTCGCCTCGCGCTAAGCGGTCGGCGCACCGGCGGCGTAGCGCAGTTCCATGGCATCGAAGCTCGCCTTGCCGACCAGCCGCTGCCGTTCGGCGAAGGAGGCGACGGCGCCTTCCTCGAGGACGCCGGTGTCGCGCAGCGACTTGAGCGCGTTCTGCATGCCGGCCACGGCGCCCTGCAGCGCGGCATTGGCATAGAGGACGAGGCTGAAGCCCATCGCGCCGGCCGCGGCGGCATCAAGGATGGGCGTCTTGCCGCCCAGCACCAGGTTCAGCATCTGCGGCGCCGGCAGCCGCTGCGGGATCGTGCGCAGATCCTCGAGGCGCTCGGGCGCTTCGACGAAGGTCATGTCGGCGCCGGCTTCGATGTAGCGGCTCGCCCGGTCGATGGCGGCGGCGAACCCTTCGACGGCGCAGGCATCGGTGCGGGCGATGATCACCACCCCCTGCCGGCGCGCATCGACGGCGGCGCGGACCTTGCCGACCATCTCCTCGGCCGCGATCAGCTCCTTTCCCGCGAAATGGCCGCAGCGCTTGGGGGCGTGCTGATCCTCGAGCTGGATGGCGCTGGCGCCGGCCTGCTCGAGGGTGCGGACGGTGTGGGCGACGTTGATGGCGTTGCCGAAGCCGGTGTCGGCGTCGGCGATCAGCGGCAGGTCGGTGACGCCGCGGATGGCCATGACATGCTGGGCGACCTGGCTCAAATCCATGAAGCCGAGGTCGGGAAGGCCGAGATGCATGTTGGTGAGGCCGGCGCCCGTGAGGTAGACGGCCTTGAAGCCGAGATCGGCGATGATGCGCGCCGCGAGCGCGTTGGGCGCGCCCGGCAACAGGACGCCCTTGTCGCGCTTCAAGAGCTCGCGCAGCGCCGCGGTGTGGGATGGGATCATCGCGAGGGGTCCTTCTGCTGGAAGCGTGAAGCGAGATGCCGCGTGCTTATCCCTGGCCGAACTGCTCCACCACTGCCGACCAGAGGTGCCAGACCTCGGTGCTATCCTCGACGGCGGTCTGCACCATGACCAGCTTCGCGGCCGGGTCGACGCAAATGCGCTGGCCGTTGGCGCCGACGAGCGCGAACTGGCGCCGGGTCCCCGGAAGCAGCCAGAAGAAATAGCCATAGCCGAAGTGCGGCGCCGCCTTGCCCGGCGCGAGATAGGCGTCGGACGGGCGCACCGTCGTCGCCTCGGTCAGGAACGGCGCCGGAATGATCTGCCTGCCCTCCCAGCTGCCGTCATGGGCAAGGAGGCGGCCGAGCCGGGCATAGTCGCGCAGAATGGCGTTGAAGAAGCCGTGGGCCACCTCGAAGCCTTGCGCGTCGACGACCCAGGACGCGTCGGCCTCCGCGCCGATCGGCTGCCAGAGATTTGCCTGAAGATAATCGGAGAGCGATTGCTTCACCGCATCGTGCAGGACGACGCCGACCACATCCGGCTCGATGCTGGCATAGAAGTACCGCGTCCCCGGCGGGGCGATGCGCCGATTGAACTGCACGATGCTGGCGATCGTGCCCTGCCCCTGACCCTGCACCATGTCGGTCCACAAGCGGTTGAGGTCGCGCTGGCCGTCCCGGGTCTCGCCGAAGTTGACGCCGGAGGACATGTGGAGGAGGTCGCGGATCGGGGTTTCGCCATAGGCCGAACCCTTGAAGCCGGGCACATAGGCTTCCGCGCGATCGTCGACCGATCCGATCGCACCT
>DASQSR010000042.1:0-4182 GCA_035642295.1 Allostellaceae bacterium
GACGTCTTCACCGTCTCGCCGGTGCCGGTCGACGTCACCGCCGCCAGCGCCGCGGCGGCGCGCGACCAGGCGATCGTCGAGGGCGAAAACGCCGCTTTCGACATGCTGATGCAGCGCCTGACCTTCGCCGAGGACCGCAGCAAGCTGCCCAAGGTCGACCAGAACGCGCTCAACGAGCTGGTGCAAGGCTTCGAGGTCGCGAATGAGCGCCGCTCCCCGGTGCGCTACCTCGCCGATCTCACCGTGCATTTTCGCGCCGATGCGGTGCGACAGTTTCTGCGCCAGGCCGGCATCCGCTTTGCCGAGACGGTGAGCAAGCCGCTGGTGGTGCTGCCGGTGATGCACGACGGCGACCGCCTGGCGCTGTGGGACGATCCCAATCCCTGGCGCGACGCCTGGAACAACGCGACGCTCGTGAGCGGTCTGGTGCCGCTGGTCCGCCCGCTGGACGATCTCGGCGATGTCCAGGCGATCGACGGCCCCGCGGCGGTGAAGGGCGATGACGACCGGCTGCAGGCGATTGCGCATCGCTACGGCGACGACGATGTCCTGGTGACGCAGGCAACGCTGAAGACCGATACCACGCCGCATTCGGTCGATGTGAGCAGCACGCGCTATTCGCCGGGGCTCCCGGGCACCGAGCAGACCTGGGTCTCGACCACCGCCGCCAATCCCGGCGAAAGCGATGCCGACCTGCTGGGGCGCGCGGTTTCGGTCACCATGGCGCAGGTCGAAGAGGCATGGAAGGCCGCCAACATGCTCGATTTCAGCCAGAGCGGCACGCTCACGGCGCGCGTTCCCGCGACCTCGTTGCAGGATTGGGTGTCGGTGCGCGACCGGCTCGCCGCCATCCCTGCGGTGCGCAGCAGCCGTCTCGTGTCGCTCGATCGCGCGGAGGCGTGGGTCGAGATCCGCTATGTCGGCGACGCGGCGCAGCTCCGCACCGCGCTCGCCCAGCGCGACCTCGAGCTCAGCGGCAACGATCCCGACTGGGTCTTGCAACCGCTGTCGGCTTCCGCCGCGCCCCACTGAGCCGCCGCCGGTGAGCCTGCCCAACCTTATCACTCTCGGGCGGCTGCTGAGCGTGCCGCTGGCGATCTGGCTGGTGCTGGTCGGCCATCTCGCCCCCGCCTTCTGGCTGTTCGTCGCCGCCGGTCTCTCCGACGCCGTCGATGGCTTCATCGCCAAGCATTTCGACCAGCGCTCCGAGCTCGGCGCCTTGCTCGACCCGATCGCCGACAAGGCGCTGCTGGTCAGCATGTACGTCACCTTGGGGCTCGCCAAGCACCTGCCGGTCTGGCTGGTCATTCTCGTCGTCTTCCGCGACCTGCTGATCATCGGCGGCTTCCTGCTGGTGGCGGCGCTCGGCCATGCCATGCGCTGGGAGCCGCTGCTGGTGAGCAAGCTCAACACCGCGCTGCAGATCGCGCTGATCGCCGTGGTGCTGGCCTCGCTCGGCCTCCGCGTCGCGGTTCCGCGCCTCGCCGCGGTGCTGGTCTGGGCCGTGGCGGCTACCACCACGATTTCCGGCGCGGGTTACCTCATGCGCTGGATGCGCGCGCTCGCCGGGGCGGGGGCGGGGCCGTGACCACCCGGCAGCAGGCGTTCTTCTGGCTCGGCGCGCTCGTCGTCATCTTCCTGCTGATCTATCTGCTGAGCCCGATCCTGCTGCCCTTCGCCACCGGCTCGGCCATCGCCTATTTTCTCGACCCCGCGGTGCGGCGGATGGAGCGCTGGCACGTGCCGCGCAGCCTCGCGACGGTGCTGGCGCTGCTGCTCTTTCTCGTGCTGCTGCTGGCCGTCTTCGCGCTGCTGGTGCCGCTGGTGCAGCTGCAGGCGGCGGAGCTGGCCGGCCGCGTCCCCGGTCTCGTCACCGATGCCCGTGCGCGTTTCGAGCAGCTGATGCAGCTGGCGCAACAGCGCCTCGCGCCCGAGGACGTCGCCAAGCTGCGCGATGCGCTCGGCAGCGCCGTGGGCGACATCGCCGGCTGGGTCGCCCGCTTTCTCCAGGGCGTGCTCAGCAGCGGCATCGCGCTCGCCAACCTGCTGTCGCTCATCTTCATCACCCCCGTCGTCGCCTTCTTCCTGCTGCGCGACTGGGACGCGCTGGTTCGCCGCATCGACACCTGGCTGCCGCGCCAGCATCTCGACACCATCCGCGAGCAGGCGAAGATCGTCGATGTGACTCTGGCGGGCTATGTCCACGGCCAGCTTCTCGTCTGCCTCGGCGTCGGCATCTACTACGCCGCGGCGCTGTCGCTGATCCGCCTCGAATTCGGTCTCATCATCGGCGTCCTCGCCGGCATCCTGACCTTCATTCCCTATGTCGGCTTCGCCACCGGGCTGGTCCTGGCCCTCAGCCTCGCGCTCATTCAGTTCGGCAATTTCTCCGGCCTTCTCTCCGTGCTCATCGTCTTTGCCATCGGCCAGGTGCTCGAATCGAACATCCTGGCGCCGAAGCTGGTCGGCGAGCGCGTCCATCTCCATCCCGTCTGGGTGATCTTCGCCTTGCTCGCCTTCGGCAGCATCTTCGGCTTCCTCGGCGTGCTGCTGGCGTTGCCGGCGACGGCGGTGATCGGTGTTCTCGTGCGCTTCATGCTGGGGCGCTACCTGGCGAGCCCGCTCTACGATCCCGACAACCGGCGCTCCCGGGAGTAGCGTCAATGTCGCTGGAGGAGCGCTATCAGACGGCGCTGCGCCATCACGAGGCGGGCCGTTGGCATTCGGCGGAGGCGGCCTACCGCGCGGTGATCGCCGCCGCGCCGCGCTTTGCCGGCGCCCGCTATAACCTCGGCGTCGTGCTCTCCGAGCGCGGCCGCTTCGGTCCGGCGATTCGGGAATTCGAAGCGGCGCTGAAGCTGCAGCCCGACTATGCCGCGGCCTCCATCGGCCTCGGCATGACATTCGACCGGGTCGGCGACGGCGCGCGGGCCGAAGCGGCGTTGCGGCATGCCGTCGCCCTCGATGCGGGCTCGGCGCCGCTCTGGCGGCGCCTCGGCGACGTCTTGCGCGGCATGGGACAGCTGGCGGCCGCGCGCGATGCCTATGACCGGGCGATCGCGCTCGATCCCGCCGATGCGGCGGCGCGCTTCGGCCGCGGCTTCGTGCGCCTCCTCGAGGGCGATCTTCCCGCGGCGTGGGAGGATTACGAATTTCGCCCGTCGCAGCGCGGCGTTCCCGATCCGGCGCTGGCGCCGCGTTGGCGCGGCGAGGACCCGGCCGGCAAGCGCTTGCTGCTCTACGCCGAGCAGGGGCTGGGCGATACCATCCAGTTCCTGCGCTACGTGCCGCTGCTGGCCGCGCGCGGCGCCCGCGTCCTGCTGGCGATCCCGGTGCCGCTCATGCCGCTCGCCGCCGGCCTCGAGGGTGTCTTCGCGCTGGTCGAGCCGGCCCCACGCCTGCCGCCCTTCGATGCCTGCTGTCCGCTGCCGAGCCTGCCGCTGATGTTTCGCACCGGGATCGATACGCTGCCGCAACGTCTGCCTTATCTCGTTGCGCCCCCGGACCGACTCGCCTTCTGGCAGCAGCGCCTCGGCCGCCACGACGGCTTGACCGTGGCGCTGGTCTGGGCCGGCAATCCCGAGCACCCCAACGATCACAACCGGTCCCTCGGCCTCAACGAGATCGCGCCGCTCTTCGACCTCGCCGGGGTGCGCTGGCTCCTGCTGCAGAAAGGCGTGGCGCAAGAGGAGCTCCGCCCGCGACGCGGCGCCGTCCAAGGGCTGGGCGATGCGCTGCGGGATTTTGCCGACACCGCGGCGGTGATGAGCTGCGCCGATCTCGTCATTTCCGTCGATACCGCCGCCTGCCATCTCGCCGGCGCCTTGGCCCGTCCCGTCTGGACCCTGCTGCCCTTCGCCCCCGACTGGCGCTGGATGCCGGGGCGCGACGATACTCCCTGGTATCCCGGCATGCGTCTTTACCGTCAGCCCCGGCGCGGCGATTGGCAGGGGGTCGTCGGGCGCCTCGCCGCCGATCTTGCCGCGCTCGCCGCGGAGCGCTGAGGCGCAATGGCGCAGCTGCCGCTCGATCTGCCGCATCGCCCGGCGCTGGGCCGTGCCGATTTCCTGGTCGCGCCGTGCAACGAAGCCGCCACCGCCTGGCTCGACCGCTGGCCGCGCTGGCCGGCGCCGGCTCTTGCGCTGCACGGTCCCGCGGGGAGCGGCAAGAGCCACCTCGCGC
>DASQSR010000043.1:0-2448 GCA_035642295.1 Allostellaceae bacterium
CCAGGTGATCCGATCGGGCGCCAAGGTGAAGGCTTTGTAGCGTCGATAGCCGTTGATCGTCGGCGTCGCGAAGGCGGCGCTTGCCGCCGCGTGAGCGAGGAGCCCCGCGACATAATGGAGGCCAAGAGGCGAAAGCGCTCCCGCATCATGCCCGGTCGGCGCAAACGCGTTTTCCCCGGTGCCGCGCCGACGCAGCGATTGATGCAGATGCCAGCCGCTGGAGCAGATATTCGGCAGCTGCGGGCGGCACATGAAGGTCGCATGATAGCCGTGCCGCCGGCAGACCTGTTTCACGGCGCTGCGCAGCAGGATCATCCCGTCAGCGGGCTCGAGATCGCCCCCGGGGCGCAATGTCACCTCGCATTGGCTCGGTCCCAGCTCGACCTCGAACGACCGCAGCGGCAAATTCAGCGCTTCGAGATTTCGGCGCAGCGTCTCGAAGATGTCGTCGTACTGGTCGTAGAGCTGCTCCGCCAGCAGCTGGAAGCCCCGGGTGATCAGGCTGACCTCCGGGGCCGCGCCGGGCTGGCCGGCATCGCCGGGCGCGAGCCGCGCATTCTCGAGCTTGAAGATGTGGAACTCGACTTCGAGCCCGGCGACATAGTCGAATCCCTTGTCGTGAAGCCGGTCGAGCACGCGCCGATAGAGCTGGCGCGTCGAAAACGGCACCGGTTCGCCATTGGCGAAATAGAGATCGCACAACATCCAGCCGCTATGCGGCGCCCAGGGCAGGACCTTGAAGCTGCAGGGATCGGGGATCATCAGGATGTCCGCCGCGCCCTGCAGCGCCGGCATGCCGAGTCCGGCGCCCGGCGTAAAGACCGGGAACACGGACCGGCAGGACGTGTCCTTCGCCAGGAGCGAGGAGACGAAGCTGCAGCCGTTTCGGAGCGCGCCCTCGAGCTCGGCGGCAAGGATGGTTTTGCCCCGCAGCACGCCATGCTGGTCGACCGCGGCGAGCCGGATGACCCCCAGCGAACGATCGCGCGCCTGGCGCACGACCTCGACGGAAGCCGCCCGCTGCGCTTCGCTCCAGCAATCATGGCGTGCGACGAAATCTCCCATCTGCCGCGCCGACACTCCTCAGCGATCTCGTCTCTGGCGTCGCCTGATGATCGCAGCGTTGCTCATGCCGCCCGGTTCGGTTCCTTGGCCCAGGGAGCGCCACGCACGCATTTGGCGTAGGTCTCGCGCCAATAGGCTTCCCAGCCGCCGGCCGGCCCGATGCCGTCGACCGTCATCGGTCCCCGCAGCTTCTTCGCCGCGTCCCGGTCGAGCACCATTGGCGGACGTCCGCCGCGGGCAGCCTCGTCGATCGCCGCAAGCAGCAGGCGCCGATATTTGACGATGGCGATGTCGCTCCGTCCCAGGAACTCGCGGGTACGGTCGTGGATCGGCCCCTGGGATTCGACGGCCCATTGGTCGTGGACGTTTATGTCCGAGCCCATGCCGGTAAAGGTGCGGCGCGCCTGCTCTTCGGGATCGAAGCCGTAATCGTTCGCCTTGTTCCGCCGCGGCTTGTAATCGGGCAGCGCATAGAGTTCGAGGCGCGTGTCGCGCATCTCCTGCTTGTTCACCGGCGCGCCGAAGCTGGTGAAGATCGCATACCAGTAGGAGCTCACATCATCGACCGGGACGTGCCATTGGCTGATCGTCATGTCGGCCGAGAGCGGAATGACGAAAGCCTGGGGGAAGACGAGATGGGTTACCCGGATATGCGCCGTGGCCGCGTCGATCGCGCGGCGCGTGCAGATCTGCAGCCCGTACTCGGTCGCCGCCGTCTCGATCGTCGGACGCGTGTAGTCGCGCATCACCTTGGTGATCGGCATGTCGGAATCCGCCGAGTTGGCGCGGAAAGGCCGGCCGTAATTGGCGGCCGCCGGATCCGCATCGTCGAAGAAGCGATGCAGGAACGAGGTATGCGCCGGGTCGATGCCGATCTCGAGAACCTGCAGCCAATTGCAGTCGAGATAGCCTTTGAAGGCGAAGGTGTAGGCATCGGGCGCGACGAAGCAGTCGAAATCGGGAAACGCCGGCGGCTCGCCCGCGCCGAGATAAGCGAAGACGATGCCGCCGCGCTCGATGACCGGATAGGCGCGCTGGCGAACGTGCTGACAGAATCTGGGTTCAGGCTCGGCCGGCGTCTCGAGGCACTTGCCCTCGACGTCATAGAGCCAGCCGTGAAACGTGCAGCGCAGCCCGCCATCCTCGGGACGGCCGAAGGCGAGATCGGCGCCGCGATGGGCGCAATGGCGGTCGAGCATTCCGTAGCGGCCGCGCTCGTCCTTGAACAGCACGAAATCCTCGCCGAGGAGACGGACCGCCTTCACCGGCCGGTTCCCGGCGAGCTCTTCGGCGAGCGCCGCCGGCTGCCAGTAAAGGCGGAGCAGCGCGCCGCCCGGCGTCCCGCGCCCGACGCGCGTCAGGCGCTCGTTCGTCTCGCTCGTC
>DASQSR010000044.1:0-9476 GCA_035642295.1 Allostellaceae bacterium
CGATCATGCCGTCGGGCGCCGCCCTGCGCGTGCCGCCGGCGTTGCCGCTGCTACAGGCGGTGGTCGCACCAAGCCCGCGCGATGCCGGGTTCAGCCGCGAGGCGGCACAGCCGCGCGGGCCGCCGCCAGCGGCCTGAACGCTCGCCGCCACGCCGTCGCTCACGCGCCGGGCGGCTTCGACCAAGACGTGCCGCCGCCTCCCCTCGCCCCTGCCGGCCGGCGGCGCCCGATTTCGCGGAGACAACCCGATGTCATCATCGAAACCCATGCTCGCCCTCTGCACCGCCGCCATGATGGCGGTGGCGGGGGTCGGCGCCGCCGCCTGGGTGGTGACGAGCCGATCCGGCGCGAACGCCACGCCGGCCTCGCCGCTCGCCGCCATCGGCGGACCTTTCACGCTCACCGCGACGGACGGCGCCACGGTGACCGACGCCACCTATCGCGGCAAATGGCTGCTGGTCTATTTCGGCTATACCTTCTGTCCCGATGCGTGCCCGACCGCGCTCACCAATATCAGCGCGGCGCTGGAGCGCCTGGGGCCGCTCGCCGATCGGGTGCAGCCGCTGTTCATCACCGTCGATCCGCGCCGCGACACGCCGAAGGTCATGGCGGCCTATGTCAAATCCTTCGACCCGCGCATCATCGGCCTCACCGGCAGCACCGCCGCCATAGCCGAGGTGGTGAAGGAATACGGCGTCTACGTCGCGCCGCAGAAGGCCGAGGGCAACGACTATCTCATCGACCACAGCTCCTTCATCTATGTGATGAATCCCCAGGGCAAGTTCGTCGCCACCCTGTCGGGGTTGTCCGCCGGAGCACCGCTAGCCCAACGCCTCGAACAATTGATGTCCCAAACCTCCTGAGGAGCGCTCGATGAAACCCCTCTTCCTTGCCATGGCGCTGAGCCTTGCCGCGATTCTGCCTGCCGCAGCTCAGACGCCTGCCGCGCCGACCGTTAAAGTCGACTCCGCCTGGGCGCGCGCGACGCCGGGCGGCGCCCGGACCGCGGCGATCTACCTGAGGATCACCGCCAAGGGCGCGGGCGACCGCCTCGTCGGCTGCTCGACGCCGGTGGCCGAGAAGGCGCAGGTCCACAGCGAGACCATGGCCAACGGCGTCATGGAGATGCGGCCGGTCGCCGCGCTGGCGGTGACGCCGGGCACGCCGACCGTGCTGAAGCCGGGTGGCTATCACATCATGCTGATCGGCCTCAAGCAGCCGCTGAAGGCAGGCGACAGCTTCCCGCTGACGCTCGATTTCGCCAGCGCGGGCAAGCAACAGGTCAGCGTGCGCGTCGAGAAGCCGGGCGCCATGGGGATGGAGGGGATGCCCGGGATGAAAGGCATGGAGGGAATGCCGGGAATGGGCCATTGACGCGGCCTCCCTCCCTTTCTCTAAGGTGCGGCTGATGACCAGCCTGCAGCGGAAGAACCTGACGATCGTCGCCGGCCTCGTCGGCATTCTCGCGGCGATGACGACCCTGGTGGCGTTCTCGGTGCCGCTTTATCGCCTGTTCTGCGCCGCGACCGGCTATGAGGGCACGACGCAGCGCGCCGCCGAGGACACGGCGACGCCGACCAAGCGCATCGTCACCGTGCGCTTCGACACACAGGTCGCCGACCAGCTGCCCTGGCGCTTCGAGCCGGTGCAGCGCCAGGTCACGGTACATCTCGGCGAAGAGAAGCTGGTGTTCTTCCGCGCGCAGAATCTCAGCGACCACGCCATCATCGGCCACGCCACCTTCAACGTGACGCCGTCGAAGGCGGGGCTCTATTTCAACAAGATCCAGTGCTTCTGCTTCACCGACGAGCGCCTCGAGCCCGGCACCAGCGTCGACATGCCGGTCGATTTCTTCGTCGACCCGGCGATGGCCAAGGACCCCAACGCCCGCGACGTCGACACCATCACGCTCTCCTACACCTTCTTCCCCTCCGCCTCGCCCAGCGACGTCGAGGATCTCTCGCGCTTCGATCCCAACGCGCCGCCCGACGCCGGGCGCGGGGCGCAGCTCTTCGCCGACCGCTGCGCCGCCTGCCATGCGCTCGACCGCAACCGCATCGGGCCGATGCTGGGCAACGTGGTGGGACGCAAAGCCGCCAGCGTCGCCGGCTATCCCTATTCGCCGGCGCTGAGCCGGTCGCACATCGACTGGACCGCCGCGACGCTCGACCAATGGCTCTCGGGGCCGCGGCGCATGGTGCCCGGGGCCAAGATGCCGGTGCGCGTCCTCGAGGCCAACAGCCGGCGCGACCTCATCGCCTATCTCGAGCAGCAAAGCCGCAGCGCGACGCAGACCGCGGGGAAGTGAGCCGCGCGTGGAGGCCGGTTGGTAACAGCTACCCCGCCGGCACCTCGTGGACGTGCACGTCATGGGCGCCGTGGCCGCGCAGGATTTGGCTGGCGCGGGCTTCGGCGGCGCTGTCGGGCGTGCGGACCCAGAGCACGACGCCGCCGCGCTCGATCTGCTCGTTGAGAAAGGTTTGCTGGCCGCCGCCATAGGCCTTGCCAAGCAGCGCGCCGGCACCGCCGACGCCGGCCATCGCCGCGGCGGCGGCGCCCGCCGCGACCAGAGTGGCGCCGCCGCTCATGACGGTGAAGCCGGCGGCGGCGAAAGCGGCGATAGTCGCCGCCATGCTGATGTCCAGCGTGCGGCGCTGGCGGATGTCGGTGTCGACGATGGCGGGATCGCGCGGCGCGGCAGGATCGTCCGCGGCCTGCCGCATGTCGCCGTAGTCCTTCTTGAGATGGCCCGAGAAACCTTCGCGCGCAAGAAAGCTGATATCCGCGCGATCGAAGCCGTTGCTTTGAAGATCGGACACCGCCGCCTTCAGCCGCGCCGGATCATCGAACACCGCAACCGTTTCGCGAAGCATCGCTGCCGTCATGGCGCCTCTCCGTTGCCTCTCTTGAAGCGAACGAAGCCGGCGGCGCGAGGTTCAGCGCGGCGAGGACAACCAATCGAGCGTCCGGCGCAGCGTCACCGCCTCGCCCACGGCGACGATGGCCGGAGGCTCTATCCCGGCGGCAGCAACATCGGCGGCGGCGCGCGCCAGCACCGTCTCGAGCACGCGCTGGTCGAGGGTCGTCGCCTTGCTCACCACCGCCACGGGATCGTCAGGCGGCCGCCCGGCAGCGATGAGGCGGCGCGCGATCGCATCGAGATGCTTCAGCGCCATGTAGAGCACGAGCACCGGCGCGCCGCGCGCCAGCGCCGTCCAGTCGAGACCGTCAGGCAGTTCGCCGTTGCTGGCATGGCCGGTGACGAAGGTCACCGCCGAGTTGATGTCGCGGTGCGTGGCGGGAATGCCGGCATAGGCGAGGCCGCCGATCGCCGCGGTGATCCCCGGCACGACGCGGAAGGGAATGCCAGCGGCGACCAGCGTCAGCGCCTCCTCGCCGCCGCGGCCGAAGACGAAGGGATCGCCGCCCTTGAGGCGCAGCACGCGCTGCCCGGCGCGCGCGAGGCGCACCAGGCGCTCGGAAATGTCGGGCTGCTGCGGCGAAGGCTTGCCGCCGCGCTTGCCGGCATAGTCGAGCGCGGCCCCCGGGCGCGCCAGGGCGAGGATGCGCGGATCGACCAGAGCGTCGTAGACGACGGTGTCGGCATGGCGCAGCGCATGGAGCGCCAGCAGCGACAAGAGGCCGGGATCGCCCGGCCCCGCCCCCACCAGCCACACCGAACCCGGCACGAAATCGGGGAAATCGAGAGACGGCAGCTCCATGGCGCGAGACTACACCGGCGCTCGGAGCGTGGCTAATATCGGGCCATGTCGCAGCGACCTGCGGGCGAACTGAGGCGTGGCTGGACCACCGGCGCCTGTGCCGCCGCGGCGGCGCGGGCGGCGCTGTCCGCGCTCCTCACCGGCCACTTTCCCGATCCCGTCACCATCCGCCTGCCGCGCGGCGAGCGGCCCTCTTTCGCGCTGGCGCTGAAAGAGCGCAGAGACGGCGCGGCGCGCGCCGGAATCGTCAAGGATGCGGGCGATGATCCGGACGTCACGCACGGCGCCCTGGTCATTGCCGAGGTGGCGCCAGGCCCCGCCGGCAGCGGCCTTGCCTTCCATGCCGGCAACGGCGTCGGCCGCGTCACGCGGCCCGGGCTGCCGATCGGCGTCGGCGAAGCGGCAATCACCGCCGGCCCACGCGCGATGATCGCCGCGGCGCTCGAGGATGCCGCCGCCGAGGCCGACATCGCGCGGCCCGCCGACCTCGCCGTCACGCTGTCGATCCCCGGCGGCGAGGCGCTGGCGGCAAAGACGCTCAACGCGCGGCTCGGCATCGTCGGCGGGCTCTCGATCCTCGGCACCACCGGGATCGTCACGCCCTATTCCTGCGCCGCCTGGATCCATTCGATCCATCGCGGCATCGATGTCGCGCGCGCGGCAGGGCTGACGCATCTTGCCGCCGCGACCGGCTCGACCTCGGAGCAGGCGGTGCAGCGCCTCTTCGGTCTGCCGGACACCGCGCTCATCGACATGGGCGATTTCGTCGGCGGCACGCTCAAATACCTGCGCCGTCACAGGGTGCCGCGCCTCACCCTCGCCGGTGGCTTCGCCAAGCTGGCAAAGCTCGCGGCGGGGCATCTCGACCTGCATTCCGGCGAGAGCCGCGTCGATGCCGCAGCGCTGGCGGCGATGCTGGAGGCGCTCGGCGCCGAAAGAACGATTCTCGACGCGGCGCGCGCGGCGGAGAGCGCCGGCGAGGTGCTGATGCGCGCGGGGGAATGGCGCGAGAGGCTGGCGCTCACCGTGGCGCGACAGGCGCGGGAAGTGGCGCTGGCGACGCTGGCCGGCGGGATCGCCGTCGATGTCGCGGTGTTCGACCGCGCGGGAGCGCTGCTCGCCCATGCCGGCGCGTGACGCGACGGCACAGCTGCTGATCCTCGGCGGCACCGCCGAGGCGGCGGCGCTGGCGGTGGAGACGCTCCGCCGCTTCGGAGCGGCAGTCTCGGTCACCACCGCGCTTGCCGGCCGCACCGAGCATCCGGCGCCGCTGCCGGGACGGGTGCGGCTCGGCGGCTTCGGCGGCGCCGAAGGGCTCGCCGCCTATCTCGCCGCCGAGGGCGTCGATTGCCTCATCGACGCAACGCACCCCTTCGCCGCGCAGATCTCGGCGCAGGCGGCAGCGGCGGCGGATGCCGCCGGCGTGCCGCGTCTCGTGCTGTGGCGCCCGCCGTGGCAGCGGCATCCGCTCGACCGCTGGATCGAGGTCGGCGATCTCGCCGGCGCGGCGGACGTTTTGCCGCGGCTGGGGCGGCGCGTCTTTCTCACCGTCGGGCGGCGCGAACTCGGCGCCTTCGCCGCGCTCACGCAGCATCATTTCCTGGTGCGGCTGGTCGATCCGCCGGACGCGCCCCTGCCGCTCGCCTCCGCCGAGCTGCTGCTCCGACGCGGCCCTTTCAATCTTGCGGAGGAGCGACGTATTCTGGAGCGCCATGCGATCGAGGTGCTGGTCGCCAAGGCGAGCGGCGGCGAGGCCACCGAGCCGAAGCTCATTGCCGCGCGCGAGCGCGGCTTGCCGGTGGTGATGGTGCGTCGTCCGTCCCCGCCGCCGGGTGAGCGCGTCGAGAGCGTAGCGGCGGCGCTTGACTGGCTCGCGGGACGGCTCGACCGGCCGGCACGCGCGAGTGAGGAGAGAGGATGAGCTTTGTCGTTTCCCGCCGCGCGGCGCTTCGCCTCGCGGCCGCGGCCGTGGCGGCGGGTCTGGCGCCGCGGGCGAGCCGCGCGCAGCTGTTCAGCTTCCCCAACTGGTACACGCTGGCCAATGCGGCATCGGACAACAAGCCCGGCGCCGTCGCCTATATTCTGCGCCGCGGCGACAATCCGAACTTCCTCGATCCCGGCGGCCGCACGCCGCTCGACTACGCCGCCGAGCACGGCAACACCGAGATCATCAGGATGCTGCTCGATGCCGGCGCCCGCGTCGATTATCGCGACAAGTTCGGCGCGACGCCGCTGCATTGGGCGGCCGAGCGCGGCCATGTCGACGCGATCAAGATGCTGATCGCGGCCAAGGCGCCGGTCGATGCGGTGAACCAGCAAGGAATCACGCCGCTGATGCTGGCGGCGAGCACGGACAAGGCAGAAGCGGTGAGGGCGCTGCTGAAAGCGGGCGCCGATCCCAAGAAGCAGGACTACACCGGACGCGACGCCCTGGGCTGGGCCGCCGACCGTCCCAATGCGCGCCGCGTGCTCGAGGACGCGACGAAGGGGTGAGACGCTTCACCGCCCGTCGCGGTGCCGCCAGCGGAAACCAGGGAGAAAACACGGGTGAGAGGATGGGCGAGGCGCTGGCGCGCCGGCGCGCGGACGGCAGCGCTGCTGGCAGGTTCGCTGCTGGCATCGGGCGCCGCCGTCGCGGGGCCGCCCTTCCGCACCGATGATCCGATTCCGGTCGATTATCAGCACTGGGAGATCTACGGCTTTTCCACCGCGACGGGCATCCGGGGCGACACCAGCGGCACCCTGCCGGGCCTCGAGGTGAACTACGGCGCTCTGCCGAACGTGCAGCTGCACATGATCGTGCCGCTCGCCTTCGACCAGGCGGCGGGCGGCGGCTGGCAGGAGGGTTATGGCGACACCGAGCTCGGCGTCAAATACCGCTTTCTGCAGGAGGACACCCAGGGCTGGCTCCCGATGGCCGCCATCTTCCCGGCGGTGGACCTGCCGACCGGCGATGCCGAGCGCGGCCTCGGAACCGGGCATACGCATGCCTTCCTGCCGCTCTGGCTGCAGAAGAGCTTCGGCCCCTGGTCGAGCGACGCCGGCCTCGGCTACTGGATCAATCCCGGCGGCGACAACAAGAACTACTGGTTCTTCGGCTGGGAGCTGCAGCGCCAGGTGACAAAGCGGCTGGCGCTGGGCGGCGAGATCTTCCATCAAACCGCGGACATCGAGGGCGGCGAGGACAGCACCGGCTTCAATCTCGGCTTCATCTACGACTTCAGCGCGCATCACCATTTGCTGGTCTCGGCCGGGAGCGGCATAGAGAACGCGGGCGCGACCGACGACTTCTCCTATTACCTCGCCTATCAGCTGACCTTCTGAGCCGGCGCGATCAGCGGCGGCGGCGCGAGCGCTTCAGCACATCGGCATTGATGACATTGATCGGTGCGCCGGCGGCGTGGGCGTTGATCTGGTCGAAGATGTCGGCGAATTGCAGCTCGTATTCCTCGCGCGTGACATAGCCGATATGCGGCGTCGCGACGACGTTGTCGAGCTTGAGCAGCGGATCCTCGGGGTCGGTGAGCGGCTCGCGCTCGTAGACATCGACCGCGGCCATGCCGGGACGCCCGGCACGAAGCGCGGCAACCAGCGCGCCCGGCGCGATGAGGCCGGCGCGGCTGGTGTTGACCAGAAGCGCATCGGGCTTCATGCGCGCGAGATCGCCGGCGGTGACGATGCCGCGCGTCGCCGGAACGAGGCGCATATGCAGCGAGACGACGTCGCATTCGGCGAAGAACGCCGCCTTGCTCGCCGCGGCGACGAAACCGTCGGCCTTGGCCGCGGCGAGCGATGCCTCGCGCGCCCAGACCTGCACGTCCATGCCGAACGCCTTGCCGTAGCCGGCGACGGCGCGGCTGATCCGGCCATAGCCGTAGATGCCGAGCGTCTTGCCGCGCAAGGTGGTGCCGACACCAAGTTGCCAGCGCCCGGCCTTGAGCGAGGCCATCTGCTGCGGGATCTGCCGGAACGCCGCCAGCACCAGGCCCCAGGTGAGCTCCGCCGTGGCGTAGGAGGGCGTGCCGGCATGCATGTTCGACGAGACGACGATGCCGAGGGCGGTGCAGGTCTCGACATCGATATGCGGCCAAACGCTGCGCTGGCTGATGAGCTCCAGCTTCGGCAGGCGCTCCAGCAGCGGCGCGCGGATCTCCGTGCGCTCGCGGATCAGCACCAGCGCCTCGGTATCCGCCAGACGTTCGGCCAAGCGATCGATGTCCTGGACGTGGTCGTTCCAGACGGCGACCTCGTGCCCCGCGAGCTTCGCGAAGCAAGGCAGCGTGCGCAGCGTGTCGAAATAATCGTCGAGGATGGAAACTTTCATCGGGCGCCTCCCGGCAGGCCGCTAGAGTGGCCGCTCGATCGGCGCCTGGCTAGAGCGTCGGCAGGGAAGGTGCGCGGCGCGCAGCGCGAGCCCCGCCCTTCCCCGCCTCGCCCGCCTCAGAACTCCGAGACCAGCGTCAGCTGCGGCACCAGCACCTTGCCCTTGGTCTCCGGACTGAACAGCAAGGTCACGACGAAGACCACCGCCGCGCCGCAGGTGGCGATCAGCATCGGCACGGCAAAGCCGAGCGGCTGGCCGACGGCGAGCAAGGTCAGCACCGGCCCGGTGAAGCCCGCCCAGATCGCGCCCTGGTGATAGCAGAAGCCGGAGGCCGTGGCGCGCACCTCGGTCGGGAAGCGCTCGGAAAGGTAGCTCGGATTCTGCCCGTAGATCGCGCCGAGGAACGCGCCCTGGACGATGAAGGCGGCGACGATCACGGCATAGGAGCTGGTGAAGAGATAGAGCGGCGTGATGAACAAGCCGATCGCCGCCGGGATGATCATCGCCCAGCGCCGGCCGAAGCGATCCGCCACCAGCCCCCAGAAGCCGCTGGCGATGAACGCGACCAAGTTGGCAAAGGCGATGGGCATGGCGGTCATCCGCGCATCGAGATGCAGATCCTTCTGCAGGTGCGTCGCGAACATGCCGTAGACCGAGTAGTAGATGACGAAGCCGCTCGCCATCCAGAGACAGGCCGTCAGCGTGTTGGGTAGCAGCCGCAGGCGGAAGATCTCGAAGAGCGGCGTGCGGAACTCTTGCTTCTGCTCGCGCTGCAGCTTGCGGTTCTCGGCCCAGACCTCGGGCTCCTTGACGTAGGCGCGGATCCAGACGACGGCGAGCGCCGGCAGGATGCCGAGCATGAGCAGGCCGCGCCAGCCGATATAGTCGTAAAGCAGGCCATAGGCGGCGCTCGACAGCAGGAAGCCGATGCTCCAGGAGCCCTGCAGCACGCCGCTCATGAAGCCGCGCGAGCGCGTGGGCCAGGATTCCATCGCCAGCGCCGCGCCTGCCGGCCACTCGGCGCCCATGCCGATGCCGAGCAGCGCACGGAAGAGGAACAGCAGGAAGAAGCTCGGCGCGAGACCGGCGGCGAAGTTGCACACCGAATACCAGAGGATCGAGATCATCAGCGGCTTCTTGCGGCCGATGCGATCGGCGAGCCAGCCCGAGCCGACGGCGCCGGCAAGCCGCAACCACAAAGTAATGGTGAAGACCGCGGTGACGGCGACCAGCGGCACGCCGAAAGACTGGGCGATCGGCACCATGATGAGAAGGAAAATGGTGAAATCGAAAGCGTCGAGCGTCCAGCCTAGCCAAGCCGCTATCCACGCGAGCCATTGATCTCTGGTGGGCTCCTTCCACCACGGAATCTGTGCCGTCGCTGCCACGGATGTCGCCATGTCCCTTCCTCCCTGCTGTCGTTGGCCTCC
>DASQSR010000045.1:0-5578 GCA_035642295.1 Allostellaceae bacterium
GACCCTCGGGCAGACGGTGCTGATCGGCTGGAAGAGCGGCCGCGAGGCGGCGCGCGCGGTCAACGACGCGCTCCCCCTGCTGCAGCAGGCGCGCTCGGTCACCGTTCTCGCCATCAACCCCGAGGACGGCATCGGCGGCGACGGCGACGTGCCCGCCGCGGACATCGCGCTCCACCTCGCCCGCCACGGCGTCAAGGCGGCCGCGGCGCATACCGTCGCCAAGGAGATCGACGAAGGCGACGCGCTCCTCAACTATGCCGACGATATCAGCGCCGATCTGATTGTCGCCGGCGCCTATGGCCATTCGCGGCTCAGCGAGCTCGTCTTCGGCGGCGTCAGCCGCACCCTGCTGACGACGATGACCGTGCCGGTGCTGCTGTCGCACTGAGCGCCCGCGCGCCGGCGACGGTCTCGGCAACGCCGCCGGCGGCGTCGACGCGCAGCCACTCGATCGGGCCGGTATCAATGCCGCGCTGCCAGTGCAGCACCGCGCGGTCGGCGTCCGAGGCATCGCCACGCCGCGCCGCGATGCGCGCTTCGAGGCGCTCGGCCGGCGCCTCCAGCCAGAGCCCGGTGAAGGGGATTCCGGCCTTGGCGGCGAGCGCTGCGATTGCCCGGCGCTCCTCGGCGCGCAGGAACGCCGCGTCGACCACGGCGCTGTACCCCGCGGCCAGCGCCCTTTCCGCCTCCTCGCCCAGCGCCGCATAGACGCGCGCTGACACCGCCGGGGTATAGCTTTCCCGTGGCAGCCGCGTTTCGGGCGCGACGCCGGCGAGGCGCTTCCTCAGCACATCGCTGCGGATGAGACGGGCGCCCGGCGCCGGCGGAAAGCCGGGGGCGAGCGCCTGGGCGACGGTCGATTTGCCGGTGCCGCTGAGACCGCCGAGCGCCAGGAGCCGCGGCGGATGCGGCTCGAGCAGGGCCAAGGCCAGCGCCAGATAGCCGTCGGCGGCTTGCACTTCCGGCGGCGTCTTCCCCGAGCGCAGCAGCGCGCCCAGAACATGAGCGCGCACCGCCGCCCGCATCGACTGGAACAGCGGCAAGGCGGCGAGTCCGTCGCTCTCGCCGCTGCGGTCGAGATAGCGGTTGAGCACCAGATTGGCGTCGTCCTCGCGCCCGCGCTCGACGAGGTCCATGAGCAGGAAGGCGAGATCATAGAGCACGTCGATGCAGGCGAATTCGTCGTTGAATTCGATGCCGTCGAACAGCGTCGGCCGCCCTTCGAAGAGGCAGACATTGCGCAGGTGCAGGTCGCCGTGGCAGCGCCGCACCTTGCCGGCGGCACGCCGCGCTTCGAGCAGGGGGCCGAGCCGCGCGAGATGCGCTTGCGATCCCGCGTGCAGCCGGTCGATGCGCCCGCGCTCGAAAGGCGGCGCGGCGAGGCGGAGATTCTCGTCGTTGATGGCGATGGTGCGGGCGACGCTGTCGCGGCCGCCGTAGTCCCGGGTGATCTCGGCGGCGCCGTGGAACGCCGCGACGGCGTCGGCGAGGTCGCGCATCAGCGCCGGCGTCAGCCGGCGCGCCGCCGCCATGCGGTCGAAGACGTCGTCCTGGTCGAAGCGATGCATCTGCACGAGCCAGTCGACTGCGGCGCCGCTGCCGTCGAGGGCGAGGCGGCCGTCTCGCGCGCGCGTCACCGCGGAAAGTCCGAGATAAATCCCGGGTGCGGTGCGCCGGTTGAGCGCGAGCTCGGCGCGGCAGAAACGTTCGCGCCGCTCCAGCGTCGAATAGTCGAGGTACGAGAATTTGACCGCCCGCTTCAGCTTGAAGACGCGCTCGCCGATCAGGAACAGGCGGGAGATGTGCGTGACGATCTGCTCCACCGGCGCGCCGGGAAGACCGTAGCTGGCGCCCTGCGCCAGGAAATCGCCGACTTCCTGCTGGTCATCCATGGCCGGTGCGCTCTCCCGCTGCCCCAGGGCCGTGGCGCCTGGGCGACATCCTGTAGCGACGCCGCGCTCGTTCAAGTATCGTAGCCGCCCCGGAGCGCCCATGGAATTCAGCAGGTTCAGCGTTCATCATACCCGGCGCGTTGCGGCGGCGGAGTGCTGATCCGATGCGACGGGCGGAGCATTTCGCTCATGGCGCCGAGATCGGCATTCGCGGCATCGGCGCGACACGCGAAGCCGCCTTCGAGCAGGCGGCGACCGCCCTCACCGCCATCGTCGCCGACCTCGCCCATGTCGATCCGCGCGAGGGGGTGGCGATCGACTGCGAGGCGCCGCGCGAGGATCTGCTGCTGGCCGAGTGGCTCAATCGCCTCATCCATGAGATGGCGGCGCGCCCGATGGTCTTCGCCCGCTTCGCCGTCACCATCGCGGGAACGCGCCTCCACGCTACCGCCTGGGGCGAGCGCGTCGATCGCGAGCGCCATGCCCTCGCGGCCCAGCCGAAGCGCGCGACGCTCGCTGCGCTCAAGCTCGAGCGCCTCGCCGACGGCGACTGGCTGGCGCAATGCGCCATCGCCGTCTAGCGCGATCCCCGGCCGCTCCGATCATCTTGGCGCGGCGAGCCGACCGACAGGAGCCGCGGTGATGTCCTTGCTTTCGCCAGGCGAGCTGCAGCATTTCATCGCAACATACGGCTATGGCGCGGTCGCCGGGATCATCGCCGCGGAAAGCATGGGGCTGCCGCTGCCGGGGGAAGCCACCCTCATCGCCGCGGCGCTCGTCGCGGGAAGCAGCGGCAGCTTGAACATATGGCTGGTCATCGCCGCCGCCGCGGGCGGAGCCATCCTCGGCGACACCGCCGGCTACTGGATCGGACGCAAGCTCGGCTATTGGCTGATCCTCCGCTTCGGCCGCTACGTCGGGCTGACCGAGCGCCGCATCAAGCTCGGGCAGTTCCTGTTCCGGCGCTATGGCGGCGCGGTCGTCTTCTTCGGCCGCTTCGTTGCCGTGCTGCGCGCGCTGGCGGCGTTCCTCGCCGGCGCGAACGACATGGACTGGCCGCGCTTCTTCCTGTTCAACGCCAGCGGCGCGATCCTTTGGGCCGCGGCCTATGGTCTCGGCGCCTGGTATCTCGGCAAGGAAGTGAGCCGGATGGCGGGACCCGTCGGCATCGGCATCGCCGCGGCTGCGCTCGCCGCGGTCGCCACCGCCGCGTTCCTGTTGTGGCGCCGCGAAGAAGAGCTCGAAGAGAAGGCGGAGCAGGCGCTGCCCGGACCGTTGCGCCCGTTGCGCCGCCGGTCCTAGGCGAGTTGTCAGTCTTGGGCAGTTGTCAGTGGTCAGTGGTCAGTTTTCAGCTGTCAGCCGTCAGCCCAAAAAAGAGCCCCCCCTGAGAGGGAGAGAGGGGTGGGACACCGACCGCGCTGCGCGCGAGCGAACAACAACTGACCTCTGACAACTGAGAACTGACATCTGACCACAACTGACCCCCGCGCCTCACGTGCCGAGCGCCGCGACATGGTCCAAAAGGCGCTCGTCGGGCGCGACCCGCGGCGGATTCGATTGCATCGCGAGCGTGAGGAAAGCGGCATCGCCGGCGCGAAACCGCAGCGCGAGATGCTCCGGCGCCGCGCCCGGCGCCGGGCGGACCTCGAGCACGATCTCGTAGGTGTCGCGCTCGACGCAATCGGGGCCGACATAGGCGACGCCCAGCACCTCCACGTCACGCGGCTCGCCCATCGCCTCCTCCCGTGCTGCTGATTGCCGTATGTAAAGGCCGCGTCGCCAGACCCGGTGGTGCGCGGCGTCTCCAGGTATCATAATCCCGCGCCATGTCGGTGTCCCTTCCTCTCTGGCTTCTGGCTGCGCTCGTTGCTCCCTGTGTCGGCAGCTTTCTCGCGACGCTCGTGGTCCGCTTTCCGGCCTTGGGGTCGGCTCTCACCGGCCGCTCCGCCTGCCCCTCCTGCCGGCACCCGCTTGCCGCGCTCGACCTCGTGCCGCTGGCGAGCTGGCTGGCGCTGCGCGGACGCTGCCGGCATTGCGGCGCCGCGATCAGCCCGATCTACCCGGCGGTGGAGGCCGCTTCGCTTGCCGTCGCGCTCTGGGCCGCCGCGATCATCGACAGCGCGCCGGCGCTGCTCCTCACCTGTGTCCTCGGCTGGACGCTCCTCGCTCTCGCCGTCATCGACTGGCGCAGCTACGTGCTGCCCGACGTACTCGTCCTGATCCTGGTGGTGGGCGGGGGCGTCGCGAGCCTCGTCGACGATCCCGCGCGCCTCCCCGATCATCTTATTGGCGCGTTCGGCGGGTTCGGCGTCTTTGCCCTCATCGCCCTCCTCTACCGCCGCTGGCGCGGGCGTGACGGGCTCGGCTGGGGCGATGCCAAGCTGCTGGGCGCGCTCGGCCTCTGGGTGACATGGACCGGCCTGCCCAGCATCGTCCTGCTGGCCGCCGTCTCGGCGCTGCTCTTCGCCGCGGGAAAGCGGCTCTTGGGCGAACGGTTTGCCTGGACCGATCCGCTGCCGTTCGGTCCCTTCCTCGCCCTGGGCGGCTGGATGGTCTGGCTTTATGGTCCCCTGATGCTGTCTTGAGAAAGCGCCCCGCCCGGCTGGGGGAACCCGGGCGGGGTCTCGCATCGGCCTTGTCCCAAAGGACAACCTTCGGGCGAGCGGCAAACGGCCGGAGATCGCGTCAGTTCCGCCGGGAGCCGCCGATTGCTCGCCGCTGCCGCCCCGTGCTAGAGGTCCCCGCCACGCCGAGTGACTGCGAGCCACATGTCCCCCAGTGATCCGCGCCTCTTCTCCTTGCAAGGCCGCCGCGTCTTCGTCGCCGGGCATCGCGGCATGGTCGGCGGTGCACTGCTGCGGCGGTTGGCGCGCGAATCCTGCGATCTCCTCACCATCGATCGGGCGAGGCTCGATCTCCGCCGCCAGGACGCGGTCGAGGCCTGGTTCGCCGCGCATCGGCCCGAAGCCGTCTTCGTCGCGGCAGCCACCGTCGGCGGCATTGTCGCCAACGACACGCGCCCAGCCGAATTCCTCTACGACAACCTGATGATCGCCGGCAATGTGATCGAGGCAGCGCGGCGCGCCGAGGTGCGGAAGCTGCTCTTCCTCGGCACCTCCTGCGTCTACCCGCGCCTGGCGCCGCAGCCGATGACCGAGGAGGTGCTGCTCACCGGCGCGCTCGAGCCGACGAACCAGTGGTATGCGGTCGCCAAGATCGCCGGCCTCAAGCTCTGCGCCGCCTACCGCCGCCAGCACGGCGTCGACTTCATCGCCGCGCAGCCGACCAATCTTTACGGCCCCGGCGACACTTACGACCTCGAGGCGAGCCACGTCGTGCCGGCGCTCATCGCCAAGACGCATCGCGCCAAACTCGCCGGCGCCCAAGAGGTGGAGATCTGGGGCACCGGCGCACCGCGGCGCGAGTTCCTCCATGTCGACGATCTCGCCGACGCGCTGGTCTTCCTGATGGAGCGCTATTCCGGCGAGAGCCCCATCAATATCGGCTGGGGCGAGGATGTGAGCATCCGCGAGCTCGCCCTGCGCATCGCCGAGGCGGTCGGCTATCGCGGCGGCTTCCGCTTCGATGCGACCCGCCCCGACGGCGCGCCGCGCAAGCTTCTCGAGGTCGGCAAGCTGACCCAGATGGGCTGGCGCCCGCGCATCGGCCTCGCCGAAGGGCTCGCC
>DASQSR010000046.1:0-3600 GCA_035642295.1 Allostellaceae bacterium
GCCGCCGATGTTCGACCTGAAATGGATTCGCGACAACCCCGAGGCCTATGATCGCGGCCTCGCGCGCCGCAGCGCGCCGGCGGCGGCGGCCGGCCTGCTCGCGCTCGACCAGCGCTGGCGCGAGGCGCAGACCGGCGCCGAGCAGCTCCAGGCCGAGCGCAACAAACTGGCCAAGGAGATCGGCGCCGCCAAGGCGCAGGGGCGCGATCCCAGCGACATCCTGCGCCGCGTCGGCGAGAGCAAGGAGCGCCAGGCGGCGCTCGAAGCCGACGCCGGCGCGCTCAAGGCCGAGCTCGACCGGGCGCTCGCCGCCTTGCCCAACCTGCCGGCCGAGGACGTGCCCGAAGGGCTCGACGAGACGCACAACCGGCTCATCCGCCAGCACGGGATACCGCCCGCCTTCGCCTTTGCGGCGCAGGATCATGCGGCCATCGGCGAGGGGCTGCACCTCATGGATTTCGCCCGCGCCGGCAAGCTCTCCGGCGCGCGCTTCGTCGTGCTCTCCGGCGCCCTGGCGCGATTGGAGCGCGCGCTCGGGCAGTTCATGCTCGATCTCCACACCCGCGAATTCGGCTATCGCGAGGTGAGCCCGCCGCTGCTGGTGCGCGACGAGACCATGTTCGGCACCGGCCAGCTGCCGAAATTCGCCGAGGACCAGTTCAAGACGACGCAGGGGCTCTGGCTCATTCCGACGGCCGAGGTTTCGCTCACCAATCTTGTGGCGGACGAGATCCTGGACGAAGCCGAGCTGCCGCTGCGCGTCACCGCCTGGACGCCGTGCTTTCGCGCCGAGGCCGGCGCCGCCGGCAAGGACACGCGCGGCATGATCCGCCAGCATCAGTTCTCCAAGGTCGAGCTGGTATCGATCGCGCATCCCGACCAATCGGCGGCGGAGCACGAGCGGATGACCGCCTGCGCCGAGGAAGTGCTGAAGCGCCTCGGGCTCGCCTATCGCGTCATGCTGCTCTGCGCCGGCGACATGGGGTTCTCGGCGCGCAAGACCTATGACATCGAGGTCTGGCTGCCGGGGCAGGGGACCTATCGCGAGATCTCGAGCTGCTCCAACTGCGGCGACTTCCAGGCGCGACGGATGCGCGCGCGCTTCCGGCCCAAGGAAGGCAAGGGGACGCGCTTCGTCCACACGCTGAACGGCTCCGGCCTCGCCGTCGGGCGCACGCTCATCGCCGTGCTCGAGAACTACCAGCAGAGCGACGGCACGGTCGCCGTGCCGGACGCGTTGAAGCCCTATATGGGCGGGCTGGAGACGATCGGCGGTGTTTGACCGGCCCATCGATCTTGCCGATGCGCGCATTCTTGTGACCAACGACGACGGCATCAACGCCCCGGGGCTGAAGCTTCTCGCCAAGGTGGCGCGAACGCTGAGCGATGATGTCTGGCTGGTGGCGCCCGAGCAGGAGCAGAGCGGCGCCAGCCATTCGCTGACCTTGAGCCGGCCGCTCCGCATCCGCAAGCTCGGCGGCCGCCGCTTTGCCGTGGACGGCACGCCGACCGACTGCGTCCTGCTCGCCGTCAACCGCATCCTCCGCGACAAGCCGCCGACGCTGGTGCTCTCCGGCATCAATGCCGGCGCCAATCTCGGCGAGGACGTCACTTATTCCGGCACGGTGGCGGCGGCGATGGAGGCGACCTTGCTGGAGGTGCCGGCGATCGCCTTCAGCCAGCATTACGAGGACCGGCGCGCCATTCCGTGGAAGACCGCGGCGGCGCATGCGGCGACGGTCATCAAGCGGCTCACCGCCGCGCCGTGGCCGCGCAACACCCTCATCAACGTCAACTTCCCCGCGGTCGAGGCGGATCGGGTCGCCGGCATCGTCGCGACGCGGCAGGGCCGGCGCAAGATCGGCGACGGCGTCGTCGAGCGCGCCGATCCGCGCGGCCGGCCCTATTATTGGATCGGACCGCTGCGCGACGAGGCGCCGGATATGCCGGGCACCGATCTCAATGCCGTCACCGAGGGCAAGGTATCGCTCTCGCCGATCTATCTCGATCTCACCAACGGCCCGGCACTGGCCGAGCTCAAGAAGGTGTTCCCGTGAGCGAGTCGAGCTCACCGAAGATGGTGCGGCTGCTGATGGAGCTGCGCGGGCTGGGCATCACCGATGCGCGCGTGCTCGGCGCCCTGGAGCGCGTGCCGCGCGATCTCTTCGTCCCCGCTGCCTTCCGCGAGCAGGCCTGGGAAAACGTGGCGCTGCCCATCGGCCACGCCCAGACCATCAGCCAACCGCTGGTGGTGGCGCTGATGACCGAGGCGCTGGAAGTGGGCGAGCGCCACAAGGTCCTCGAGATCGGCACCGGCTCGGGCTACCAGGCGGCCGTGCTGGCCAAGCTCTGCCGCCGCGTCTTCACCATCGAGCGCCATCGCGGGCTGCTGCGCGAGGCGGAAAAGCGCTTCGCCGAGCTCAAGCTGCATAACATCACCACGCGCTTCGGCGATGGCAGCAAGGGCTGGCCGGAGCAGCAGCCCTTCGACCGCATCATGGTCACCGCCGCGGCGCCGGCGGTGCCTCAGGTGCTGATCGACAGCCTCGCGGAAGGCGGCATCCTGGTGGTGCCGGTGGGCGAAGAGCGCCGCGACCAGCAGCTGGTGCGCATCGTCCGCACGCCGGAAGGCATCGTCACCGAGGATCTGGGCCCGGTGCGCTTCGTACCGCTGGTCGAAGGGTTGCCGCGCGCCAAGCCTGCCGCGCCGCGCGATTGAGGTGGCCTCGTCCGCGCGGGCGCGGCGACAGGCGCAAAATTGCCACCGTCACGTGTGGATTTGGAAGAGTTCTCCACGCAACTCCCGGCTGGCCTTCCCGTTAGCTCCGCATCGCGGGAGGGCTTCAATGGGGGAGCGAGCCGTGGTCTGGCGTCGCCGCGCCGCGGAGCTGCGCGACATTGCCGCCACCGAACGGGACGCGACAGTCCGACACCTGCTGCTGGCTCTGGCCGAGGAATACGAGGATCTGGGCGCCTTGGCGGCAGGCGACGAGGAGCGCGGGTCGCGGGGCAAATGACGCGGTGCCCGACCGACGGGGTGCGTGTCCGCCGGCGGAATCCCGGTTAAACTGCAGCGATGTTCGGGTTGCGCCGGAGACAACTGCACCTTGCCTTGATCCTGTCGGCAGTCGCGATTGCCGGTTGTGCCCGAACTGCCCCGCCGGCACCGTTGGTCGATCACGGTGAGCGCGGCCATGTTCCGGTCGTGGCGACGATGGCGCAGCCGCAACCGGCAGTGCCCCACCCCGACAGTGTCACCGTCGCGCCGGGCGAGACGCTTTACGGCGTGGCGCGGCAGTACGGCGTGCCGGTGCGCTCGGTGATCGAGGTGAACCGGCTGGAGCCGCCCTACCGACTGACCGCGGGACAGAGATTGACCTTGCCGCAAGTGCGCCAGCACATCGTGCAGCCGGGCGAAACCCTTTACGCCATCTCGCGCGCCTATGGCGTCGACACCAGCACGCTGGCGCGCCGCAACGGGTTGGAGCCGCCCTATCGCGTCCGGGTCGGCGAGGTCTTGGTGCTGCCGGCGTCGGTCGAGACTCCGGTGATCCAGGCAACCGCCCCGGCCGCGGCCTATGCCGCGCCGGCTCTGGCCGC
>DASQSR010000047.1:0-3390 GCA_035642295.1 Allostellaceae bacterium
CCGGGCGGCACGAAGACGACGCGCTCGACCACGAGCTCGCCTTGCGGCCGCGGCAGCTCCATGCCGGGCTCGCCCGGCGCCAGCGCGTCGACGAGCTCGCTGAGCCGCCGCCGCGCCAGCCGCGCCGTCACCAGCGATTTCCAGGTGCCGATCGCGCTCTCGACCGGCGCCAGCGCGCGGCCGAGCAGGAACATGCTGGCGAACATCGCGCCGGGGCTGATCTCGTGCTCGATGACCAGCAGGGCGCCGGCGCCGAGAATCGCCGTCTGCACGAACAGCCGCGCGAACCGCGACAGCGCGATGATCGCCGCGCCGCGCGCGCCGGCGACGCGGTGGGCGTCCCGCGCGCCGCCATTCTCGCGCCGCCACAGCCGCAGCACGCCCTCGCCCATGCCCATGGCGCGGATCACCTCGGCATTGCGCAGCGCCGCCTCGGCGCGCTGATGCGTCCGGCTCGCGGCGACCGTGGCCTCGGCCAGCTTGTCGTGGGTCATGAACTCGTTGGCGAGGGCGAGGCCGAACAGCATCACGCCGCCGACGACCCCGACCAGCCCCAGCACGGGATGCAGCACGAAGAGCGCAAGGATGAAGATCGGCGCCCAGGGCGCATCGAGCAGCGGCGTCACCGCCGGCCCGGTGATGAAGCCGCGCAAGGTCGTGAGGTCGCGCAGGCCCTGCGCCGCGCGGGCGGGGTCGGCGCGGAGCGCCGCCTTGAGCGCGCCCGAGAACACGGTCGGGCCGAGCCGGTCGTCGAGCCAGTTGCCGATGCGCATCAGCATCTGCGAGCGGATCGATTCGATCAGCGTCATGATGCCGATCGCCAGCATCGTGATGATGGTCAGCATCACCAGCGTATCGGTGCTGCGGCTCGTCAGCACGCGATCGAAGACCTGCATCATGTAGAGCGGCGATGCCAGCGTCAGCAGGTTGATGGCGAGGCTGAAGACCATGATGATGCCGAAGGCGCCGCGGCAGGCTTCGAGCGCCTGGCGGACCTCGTTCACGTTCTGCTTCATCATTCATTCCTCAAAAAAAGACTTGAGAGCAAAAAAGTCCTGCCGGCCGTAATGTGCGAGCTTCTGTGTCATTTATTGGACACCGGGCCAGCGAGTACTTGATAATCTCTGGTTAAGGTTAATTTTTCCTGACCAGCCAGCTTGGTTATACTAAGGATGTTCTAATGTGCGCCCAGGTTGAGGGCGCCGCGATCAATACCAGTTGAGAGCCGAGGGATCCGCGACCGATGTGCATGCTGTGCACGAAAGCAGGGGTCCCAAGTCCCCCGCTCCTTACCAGACCTTAACCACTCTGTGCCTAGCCTTTAGGGGCGCCCCCGAGCTCAAGCCGGAGCCTGATGACCCAGCCCGAAAACCCGATGCCGAGCCTGCCCCTGGGCGCCACCCCGGCGGTGGTCAGCAGCATTCGCCAGGCGGCGCGGGCGACCAACGTCGATTTCGGCCTGCTGGTGGCGCAGGCGCAGCAGGAAAGCGGCTTTCAGCCGGACGCCAAGGCGAGCGGCAGCAGCGCCACCGGCCTCTTCCAGTTCATCGACAGCACCTGGCTCGGCCTGGTTCAGCGCTATGGCGAGAAGTACGGCGTCGGCGCCCTGGCGCAGCAGGTCACCACCGACAGCAGCGGCCGCCCCACGGTCGCCGATCCGGCGACGCGGCAGCGGATCCTCGATCTGCGTCGGGATCCCCGTCTCTCCGCCGCGCTGGCGGCCGAGTATGCGCGGCAGAACAAATCAACGCTCGAGCAGGCGCTGGGGCGCCCGGCGGGGAACACGGATCTCTATCTCGCGCATTTCCTCGGCGCCGGCGGCGCGACGGCCTTCCTGAAGGCGGTGTCGACCGGCGGCAGCGCGGCCGGCGCCGACCTCCTGCCCGACGCCGCCGCTGCCAATCCCGCCGTGTTCTATGACCCGAGCGGCCGGAAGCTCAGCGTCGCCGAAATCTACAGCAACTTCGCGCACCGCATCACCGCCGACGCGCAACAACTGGCGTCCGCCGCGGGCCCGACGACGGCATCGTCTTTCGGGATCTCGCCGCTGATTCAGAGTCTCGGTTTCGACGGGGCGCAGCTCTCGCCGTCGATGGCGGCGATGCTCAACCTCTTCGCCCTCTCGGCGCTGAAGCTGCTGAGCCCCGCCGCGCCGTCCCTCGCCCCCGGCCTGCGCTCGCTGTAGTCCCGGCGAGCGCGCAGCGCTCGTCCGGCAAGCGACAGCGGTTGCGCAGCAACTGCGAGAGCCCCGCGCAACGCCGCAGGCGTTGTCGCGCCCAGCGGCAGCGGTTGCGCAGCAACTGCGAGAGCGCCCCGGCGAGCGCGCATGCGTTAGGCCGCCGCGTCCGCCTCCGCCGGTGCCTTTGCCCGCACTGCCTCCTCCTTGCCGGTGCGCCCGGCGGGGGCCTTGATGTCCATGATATAGCGCAGCATGTCGCGGCCGCGCGACAGCCGCGAGCGCACCGTGCCCACCGGCACGTCGAGCACGATCGCCACCTCCTCGTAGCGCATGCCTTCGAGCCCGACGAGCAGCAGCACCTGGCGCTGCTCCTCGGGCAGCCGCGCCATCGCGCGGTCGAGATCGCGCAGTTGCAGCGAAGCGCCCTGGGTCGACGGCGCCGTCAGTACCGGCGCCACATCCTCGACCGGGACGCTGATGCCCTCGCGCACGGCGCGGCGGACATCGTTGACATGCTGGTTGTGCAGGATGGTGAAGAGCCAGGCGCGCAGATCCGTGCCCGGCTGCCAGAGATGCGATTTCGCCAGCGCGCGCACCAGGCAGCTTTGGACGAGATCGTCGGCGCGGGTGGCATCGCGGGTGAGCGCCCGCGCATAACGGCGGAGTCGCGGTATCTCATGCTCGAGCTGGCCGTTGAAACTAGACATCGGTTCGTTCCCTCGTTCTTGTTCCAAACACGGCTGGTCAGGAGGCAACATAGGGATTGCCTGTAACCCTGTGATGTACCGCGGATGACTTTGTGTAAAATCTTGTAACACTTTGGAGTACGCGGATGTCCTTTGGAATCAGGCAGCCGGCACTTGTGCTCTGCAAAAGAAGCAAGAATTGCGTCCCGATTTTTCTTCTCCTGCCGCAAGCTAGCGCGTGCTGTCTGTTGCGGAGCGGCAGTCCCGGGAGAGCAACCGCGGCGGCGCGGTTTGTTACAAGCCGTCTCCTGCTGCAACAGGCCGCGGGGCTTTCGGTTGACCCTCCCCCGGCGCACGCCTATTTTCCTGCCCAATCCCCGAGCCCGTAGCTCAGCCGGTAGAGCACTTGACTTTTAATCAAGGGGTCGCGGGTTCGATCCCCGCCGGGCTCACCATTTAAAACAAAGACTTATCCGCCGACCGTGAACGCGAGATGACGTTTCTCTTCGGCTGCGGTAGCGGGTC
>DASQSR010000048.1:0-4935 GCA_035642295.1 Allostellaceae bacterium
GGCGACGGTGGCGGATGCGCGGTTCCTGAAGCCGCTGGACGTGGGCCTGGTCGAGCGCCTGGCGCGCGGGCACGAGGTGCTGGTGACGGTGGAGGAAGGGGCGATCGGCGGCTTTGGCAGCCACGTGCTGCAGCATCTGGCGATGAAGGGTCTGCTCGACCACGGCCTCAAGATCCGGCCGCTGATCCTGCCCGACCACTTCATCGACCACGACACGCCGGCGCGGCAATACGACATGGCCGGCCTCTCCGCCAGGCACATCGCCAACGCCGCTCTCGCCGCCTTGGGGCGCCAGAGCATCGCCCTCCCGGCGCGCGCATGATCGCACGTCGCACCTTCTTCGCCGCGCTGCTTGCCGCCGCGGCGCCCGTGCGGCCTCTTCGCGCCGCCGACGCGGCGCCGCCGCAGGCCACCGTCTCGGCTTTCTACGCCGCGCTGCTGGCGACGATGAAGGACGGACCGGCGCTGGGCTTTAAAGGCCGCAGCGAACGACTGGCGCCGGCCATTCGCCGCGCCTTCGACCTGCCGCTGATGACCCGGCTGATGGTCGGACCGCAATGGGCGGGCCTCCCGCCCGACCAGCAGCAGCAGCTGGTCGCCGCGTTCACCGAGTTCAGCATTGCCACCTATGCCAACCGCTTCGACGATTATTCCGGCGAGCGCTTCGAAGTGGAGCCGACGACGACGCCCGCCACGACCGGCGTCATCGTCCATTCCAAGCTGATCAAGGGCGAAGGCGATTCGGTGCAGCTCGACTATCTCATACACGAGACCGACGAGGGCTGGCAGATTGTCGACGTCTATCTCAGCGGCACCGTCAGCGAGTTGGCGACTCGGCGCTCGGAATTTTCCTCGGTCATGCGCCGCGGCGGCGCCGGCGCGCTGGTCGACCTGCTGCAGAAGAAAGCGGCAGAGCTGCGCAGCTGAGCCCGCCGACTTATTTCGCGCTTACCTGCGAGAGGTGCGGCGGCGGGGGCGCGGGGTCGCGATAGAGCGAATCGAGCTCCGGGATCGGCGCCGGCTCGCCATGGCGCAGCTCCGAGGCGCGGTGCTGCCGCCAGAGGCTGCGCAGCTCCGCATAGAAGTCGATGGCGTTGCGCTGCAGCTCGTCGAGAGTCTTGAGGTTGCGCGCGCGCTGGTCGATGCCGTCGACCGCGCCGCGGATCAGCCCCATATACCAGTAGTGGTAATTGCTCGCCAGGCGATTCCAGGGATCCGCAAAGCCGTCGACGCCCATGCCGACGGCATCGCGCGGATCGGAGGGGCCGAAGATCGGCAGCACGAGGTAGGGGCCGTCCGGCACGCCCCAGCTATAGAGGGTCTGGCCGAAATCGCCATTCTCCTTCGGCACCTTGGCCATGGTCGCAACGTCGATAAACCCGCCGAGGCCGAGCGTGGTATTCGTCAGGAAACGGGCGAAGGTGTTATGCGCGCGGGTGAACTGGCCTTGCAGGAGATTATTGGCGAAGACGATCGGCGCGCCCAGATTGTCGAGGAAATGGCGGATGCCATTGCGGGCGACCTCGGGCACGATGAAGACATAGGCCTGCGCCACCGGCTTCAGCGCGATCCGGTCGACGAACTCGTTGAAGTCGAAGATCTTGCGGTTGAGCGGCTCGAAGGGATCGTTGGTCTTCTCGAACTCGGCGCGCGCCGCCGGATCGGTGGGCGGCGTCGCGCAGGCGCCAAGCACCAAGAGGCTCAGCGCGAGCACGATGGCCGTTCTGGAGGAACCGTCACGAACCGAATGGAGCCGCTTCATGTTATTGGATTCCCGGACATTCGGGCGCTCTACCCCCGAGGCGCGGCATCGTTGACAATGCCGCGAGCGAATGCAACAGCAATCTTAACCAAACCCCCTCGACCCCCCCAGGGCAGCGTGGCGGCGCCTGAGCGATGCATTATATATATCTAAATTCGTTAATATTTATTGGATGGCTGTTGCTCGCCGGCAGTGCGGCGGGGTGCTTTTACCTGCTTTATGCCGGCGAGGTGACGCGCCGCTTTGCCAGCCGGGCGGCGGAGCGGCCGGCCGCCCTGCCGCCGGCCAGCATCTTGAAGCCGCTGTGCGGCGAGGACCCCGATCTCTATGAGAATCTCGCTTCCTTCTGCCGCCAGCACTATCCCCGCTGGCAGATCGTGTTCGGCGTGCAGGACGCCGCCGACCCGGCGATTGCCGTGGTCCGCCGCCTCATGGCCGAGTTTCCCGCCGCCGACCTGACCTTGGTGGTGGAGAGCGGGCGGGGTAGCGGCAATCTCAAGGTCGCCAATCTGCAGAACATGCTGCCGGCCGCGCGCCACGACCTTATCGTCATCGCCGACAGCGATATGCGCGTTTCCCCCGGCTACCTCGCCGCCGTGATCGCGCCCTTGCTCGACCGGGCGACGGGCCTCGTCACCTGCCTCTACCGCGGTGTGCCGGCGGCGGGTCTGTGGTCGACCCTGGCCGCGCTGCACATCAATCACGGCTTTCTGCCTCAGGCCCTGGTGGCGGAACGGCTGGGCGCCAGCGGCGGCTGCTTCGGCGCGACGATCGCGCTGCACCGCGACACGCTGGCGGCGATCGGCGGCTTCGCCGCCATCGCCGATCGGCTGGCGGATGATCATGCGCTGGGCGCCGCCGTGCGGCGCCTCGGCCGGGCCGTGGTGCTGTCGCCGCACATCGTCGACAACATCCTCGCCGAGCCCAGCCTGGCCGCGCTGTTCCGCCACGAGCTGCGCTGGGCCCGCACCATCCGCGCCATCGCGCCGGCGGGGTTCCTGGGCTCGGTGATCACTCAGCCCATGGTGCCGGCGCTGGCGGCGGTCGCGCTGGGCATGCAGCCCTTCGCCGCGCCGGCCATGCTGGGAGCGGCGCTGGTCTGCCGCGCCGCCATGGTGCGCATGGTCGACCGCGCGCTCGGATTGCGCCCGACGCCGCTCTGGCTGGTGCCGGGGCGCGATCTGTTGTCCTTCGCGGTTTTTGTCGCTAGTTTCTTCACCCGCAAGGTCGCCTGGCGCGATCGCACCTTCCGCATCGGTCGCAACGGACGGCTGATTCTCGACGGAGACAGGCCGGCATGATGAAGACTCTGTTCCTTCACCCGCCATCTTATGAAGGCTTCGATGGCGGTGCCGGCTCGCGCTACCAGGCGCGGCGCGAGATCCGCTCGTTCTGGTATCCGACCTGGCTCGCTCAGCCGGCGGCGCTGGTGCCCGGCAGCCGCCTCATTGACGCGCCGCCGGCGCGGCTCTCGCTCGACCAGGTGCTGCCGCTGGCGCGCGACTACGACCTCGTCGTGCTGCACACCTCGACGCCTTCCTTCGCCTCGGACGTGAAGGTGGCGGAGGCGTTGCGCGACGTGAACCCGAAGCTCAAGCTCGGCTTCGTCGGCGCCCGCGTTGCGGTGCAGCCCGAGGAGAGCCTCAGGGCTTCGGCGGCGCTCGATTTCGTCGCGCGCAACGAGTTCGATTTCACCGTGAAGGAGGTCGCCGAAGGCCGCGATTTCGCCGCGATCGACGGGCTCAGCTACCGCGACGCCGCCGGCGGCATCGTCCATAACGCTGAGCGCGCCGTGCTCGAGGACATGGACCGGCTGCCCTTCGTCACCGAGGTCTACAAGCGCGACCTCAAGATCGAGAATTATTTCATCGGCTATCTGAAGCACCCCTATCTCTCGCTCTACACCGGGCGCGGCTGCAAATCGCGCTGCACCTTCTGCCTGTGGCCGCAGACCGTCGGCGGGCACCGCTACCGCGTGCGCAGCGTCGACCATGTGCTCGAGGAGATTCGCCTCGCCAAGCACTACTTCCCGCAGGTGAAGGAGTTCTTCTTCGACGACGACACCTTCACCGACAACCTGCCGCGCGCCGAGGCCATCGCCCGCGGGCTCGGCAAGCTCGGCGTCACCTGGTCGTGCAACGCCAAGGCCAATGTGCCGCGCGAGACGCTCAAGGTGTTGCGCGACAACGGGCTGCGGCTGCTGCTCGTCGGCTACGAGTCGGGCAACCAACAGATTCTGCACAACATCAAGAAGGGCATGCTGGTCGACGTCGCGCGCCGCTTCACCAAGGATTGCCACGAGCTCGGCGTCACCATCCACGGCACCTTCATCCTCGGGCTTCCCGGCGAGAGCAAGGAGACGATCGAGGAGACCATCCGCTTCGCCAACGAGATCAACCCGCACACCATCCAGGTTTCGCTCGCCGCGCCCTATCCCGGCACCTTCCTGCACAAGCAGGCGGTCGAGAACGGCTGGTTCGACGCCGGGCACGCCGATCTCGTCGACGAGCACGGCATCCAGATCGCGCCGCTGCATTATCCGCATCTCTCGCACGAGGAGATCTTCGACTCGGTCGAGCTCTTCTATAAGCGCTTCTATTTCCGCGCCGGCAAGATCGCCTCGATCGTCGGCGAGATGGTGCTCAGCCCGGAGATGATGGTGCGCCGCCTGCGGGAAGGCGTCGAGTTCTTCCAGTTCCTGCGCGAGCGGGAGATGGCTCACTGAGCCTTGGCCGGCGGCTCATCGTCTGCGCCGACGATTTCGGCCTCGACGAAGCCGTCAACGCCGCGGTTGAGCGGGCGAGCCGCGAGGGCATTCTCACCTGCGCCAGCTTGATGGTCGGCGCGCCGGCCAGCGCCGATGCGGTGGCGCGGGCGCGACGCCTGCCGCGGCTCGGCGTCGGCCTCCATCTGAACCTCGTTGAGGGCGCGCCGGTGCTGCCGCCGGAGACGGTGCCGGACATCCTCGACTCGAGCGGCCGCTTCGACGAGAACCTGGCGCGGGCGGGCTGGCGCTTCTTCTTCGGACGGCGCGCGCGCCGCCAGCTCGCCGCCGAGATCCATGCGCAGTTCGCCGCCTTTCGCGCGACCGGCCTCGCGCTCGATCACGTCAACGCGCATCGCCACATGCACCTCCACCCGACCGTCGCGGAGCTGATCCTCGCCGTCGGGCG
>DASQSR010000049.1:0-6663 GCA_035642295.1 Allostellaceae bacterium
CGATCAGGCGACGCAGCATCTCAGCGCTGCGACCACCGATCTCACGGTGCTGCGCCTCGGGTCCGTTTTTTACGCCCAGGCCGGCGCAGCGACGGCAACCGGCGAGACCTCCGCCATCAGCATCGTCTCGCTCCTCGGAACGGTGCTCCTCGTGCTCGCCGTGTTCCGCGCCTTGCGCCCCTTGCTGCTGACGCTGCTCGCCATCGGCACCGGCGTCATCTGCGCGCTCAGCGCAAGCCTGTGGCTGTTCGGCGGCTTGCATGTGGCGGCGCTGCTCTTCGGCACCAGCCTCATCGGCATCGCTCTCGATTATTGCCTGCAATACCTCTCGGCGCGGTTCAACATCGAAGACGACACGCCGGCGCGCCGGCTTCGCCGCGTGCTGCCGGGGATCGTCCTCGGCATCGTCACGACGCTGATCGGCTATCTCACCCTGCTGCTGGCGCCATTCCCGGGACTGCATCAGGTCGCCGTCTTCTCTGCCGTCGGGCTCGTCGCCGCGTTTGCCACGATCGTGCTGTGGCTGCCGGCACTCGACGGCGCGGCGCCCCTCGCCCATGGCCGCCGCCTGCTGAACGCGGCCGGCTGGGTCTGGGCCTTCTGGGAAGAGCCCGGCTATCGCCGGCAGCGCGTGTGGCTCGCGATGCTGCTCGCCGCGGCGACGCTGGCCGGCGCCATGCGGCTTCACGCCGAGGACGACATCCGCCGTTTCGAGGCGCTTGCGCCGGCGCTGAAGCAGCAAGAGACCGAGATCCGGCGGATCACCGGAATCGCCGGCGGCGCCGAGTTCCTGCTGGTGCGCGCGGCCCACGAGGAAGACGCGCTCGAGACCGAAGAGAAGCTGATCGGCCCGCTCAAAGGCGCTGAGGCCAGAGGCGTGCTCGGCGGCTTCCAGTCGATCGCGGAGGTGATCCCGTCTCCGGCGCGCCAGCGCGACAACCGCGCGCTCGTCCATGGCCGGCTCATCGCGCCGTTCCTGGCGCAATACGATGCGCAGCTCGGCATCCCGCCGGGGGAGCCGCCCGATACAGGCGATCCCGGCGTCCTGACCATCGCCGCCATCCCGCCGGACTCGCCGCTGGGCTTCCTTCGCCAGCTCGACCTCGGCCGCGGTCCCGAGGGCAGGATGCATGCGGTGCTGCTCAGCGGCATCACGGACCTGGCGGCGCTGCGCCGGATTGCGAGCAGCGTGCCCGGCGTGACGCTGGTCGATCCGGCGGGCGAGCTGACGCTGCTCCTCGGCGAGTACCGGCGCCGGGCGGAAATCGTGCTGGCGATCTCGGCGCTGCTGATGCTGCCGGTGATCTATTGGCGCTACGGGCTCAGCGGCGGCACGCGCGTCCTGCTGCCGCCCGCCGTCGCGGTCCTGGCAAGCCCGCCCCTGCTGGCGTTGGCCGGCGTGCCGTTCACCTTCTTCAACGCCATGGCGCTGGTGCTCGTGCTATCGGTCGGCTTCGACTATGCCGTGTTCTGCCGCGAGGCCGACGCGGGTCACCGTCCGATCACGATGCTCGGCGTCTGGCTCGCCATGGTGACGACGCTGCTGTCTTTCGGGCTGCTTGGCGCCAGCGCGGTGCTCGCGGTGCGCGCCTTCGGGCTGACCCTGCTCGTCGGCACGCTGCTGGCGTTTTTCGCCGCGCCCATCGCTGGCGCATCAACCCTCAAGCAGGGTAGAATCCCGCCGAGAGCATGATGGGGACGTCTTCCGTACATTCGCGGCATTATGCGGCGCGCCGAGGCCGGCATCGAACGGCTCTCCTCGCCGCAATCCTGCTCGCGCCGGTCGCACTTCCCGGCTGCGCCACGGCTCCGCCTCCCGATCCTGTGGTCGAGATCGCGCCGCATCTGCGCTTCCGGATCCCGAGCCCGGGCGAGCTCGGCTACAGCATCAGCGCCGAGCAATTGGTCACCGCCCGCTACCGCGACCAGGTCCGCAGCTTTGAGGCGCATCTCTCCGTCGCGCCCGACCACCTGGTGCTGATCGGCTTCGATCCCTTCGGCGGCCGCGCGCTCACCGTGACCTGGGGCGCCGACGCCATCCGCTTCGAGACGGAGCCCGGGCTGCCCGAAGGGCTCAATCCCGGCAACATCCTTGCCGATCTCGCCATCGTCTATTGGCCGGCGGCGGCGGTGCGCCGCGCCCTGCCGGCGGCGGTGGAGCTGCGCACCGGAGAGCGGAGCCGCTCGATCATCGCGGACGGGCGCGAGATCATTCGCGTCGATTACGACCGGCCGTTCGAGGCCGGCTGGCCCAGCCACGCGCACTACCGGAACGAAGCGTTCGGCTATGCGCTCGACCTGCAATCGACGGTGACGGCGCAATGACGGCCTATCTGGCGGCCCTTGGCATCGCGAGCCCGCTCGGCATCGGCAAGGAGGCGGTGGCGCGCAACCTCTTTGCCGGCTCGCGCGCCGGTCTCGTCCGCCGCACGGGGCTCCTGCCCGACCGCGCCATCCGCGTCGGCGACGTCGACGGGCCGCTGCCGCATGTGCCGCCGCGGCTCGCGCATTTCGACTGCCGCAACAACCGCATCGCCTTGGCCGCGATCGAGGAGATCGAGCCCGCCATCGCCGCGGCGATGCGCCGCTACGGCGCCGAGCGCGTCGCGGTGGTGATGGGATCCAGCACCTCCGGCCTCGCCCAAGGCGAAGCGGCCCTGGCGACGCTTCGCCGCCAGGGCGCCTGGCCGGCGGAGTACCGCTACAGCCAGCAGGAGCTGGGAAATACCGCCGCGTTCCTCGCCGAATATCTCGGGATCGGCGGCCCCGCCTATACGATCTCGACGGCGTGCTCGTCGAGCGGCAAGGTCTTCGCCTCGGCCGAGCGCCTCCTGCGGCTGGACCTTTGCGATGCGGCGCTGGTCGGCGGCGCCGATGCGCTGTGCGGTCTCACGCTGAACGGCTTCCATTCTCTCGAGGCGATCGCGGCGGACTACTGCAACCCGTTCAGCCGAAATCGCGACGGAATCAATATCGGCGAGGGCGCCGCCGTGTTCCTGATGACGCGCGAGCCGGCGGCGATCGCGCTGATGGGGACCGGCGAGAGCTCGGACGCCTATCATGTCAGCGCGCCCGACCCCTCCGGCGCCGGCGCGCTCCGCGCCATGCGGGGCGCGCTCGACGCCGCCCGCCTGCCGCCTTCGGCAATCGACTATGTCAATCTGCACGGCACGGCGACGCCGCTCAATGACGCGATGGAAGGGAAAGCGGTTGCCGCGCTCTTCGGCGCCGAGACGCCCTGCAGCGCGACCAAGGCGATGACCGGCCATATGCTGGGAGCGGCCGGCGCCGCTGAAGCCGCCATTCTCTGGCTGTCGCTCGATCCGGATTTCGCCGGGGGCGCCATGCCGCCCCATGTCTGGGACGGCGCCGCCGATCCCGAGATCCCGGCCCTCAATTTCGCCACGCCATCCGCGCGGCTGCCGATCCGAGGACGCAGCGCGATGCTGAGCAATTCCTTCGGCTTCGGCGGCAGCAACGTCGCCGTCGTGCTGGGGCGGGGCTGGTGATGCGCGCCTGTCGCCAGCCGATCGAACACCTGCTGCCGCATCGGCCGCCGATGATTCTGATCGACGAGCTGCTCGCCTATGACGACGCCCGAGCCCGCGCCGCGGTGATCATCCGCGACACCAGCCTGTTCCTCGAGCCGGAGGGGGTGCCGTCGCATATCGGCCTCGAATACATGGCGCAAACCTGCGGCGCCCATGCCGGCGCCCTGGCGCTCGAGCATGGCGGCGTGGTGAAAATCGGCCTGCTGCTGGGCTCGCGCCAGTACCGCGCGCACGTGCCGCATTTTCGCCGCGGCGAGCGGCTCGAGATTTGCGTCAGCGCCGTCTATCGCGATGGCGAAGTCGGGGCGTTCGACTGTCGCATCGAAATCGGCGGCGCGGCGGTCGCCGAGGCGCAGCTCACGGTCTATCAGCCCGAGCGGTTTGCGCCGCCGGCAGCGGCGAAGGACGGCTAGCGTGCCCCGATCGATCCTCGTCACCGGCGCCAGCAAAGGGATCGGCCGCGCGATCGCGCAGCGGCTGGCGCGCGACGGCTTCTCCGTCGTCATTCATTACGGCAAGGACCATCCCGGCGCCGAGGCGACGCTCGCGGCGGTCCGGCAGGCGGGCGCGGAAGGCCGGCTGCTCCAATTCGACATTGCCGATCGCGCCGAATGCCGCGCGCGGCTCACCGAGGACATCGCCGGGAACGGCGTCTACTACGGCGTCGTGCTCAACGCAGGCATCGCCCGCGACAACGCGTTCCCCGCGCTCGACGAAGCGGATTGGGATGCCGTGCTCGATACCAATCTCGGCGGCTTCTACAACGTGCTCCACCCGCTGATCATGCCGATGGTGTCGTCGCGGCAGCCGGGGCGCATCGTGACGCTGTCCTCGCTCTCGGGCGTGATCGGCAATCGCGGCCAGGTGAACTACAGCGCGGCCAAGGCCGGCATCATCGGCGCGAGCAAGGCGCTGGCGGTCGAGCTGGCCCGGCGCAGGATCACCGTCAACTGCGTCGCGCCCGGCCTCATCGAAACGCAGATGATCGAGGATGCGCCGCGGGACGAGATCCTCAAGATGATCCCGATGCAACGCGTCGGCACGCCCGAGGAGGTTGCGGCGGTGGTGAGCTTCCTGTGCTCGGACGAGGCGAGCTACGTCACGCGCCAGGTGATCTCGGTCAACGGAGGCATGGCGTGAGGCGGCGCGTGGTGGTCACGGGCATGGGCGGGATCACCTCGCTCGGCGACAACTGGCCCGGCATCCGCGCCAGGATCGCCGCCGGCGAGACGGGCGTCCGCCGCATGCCGGAATGGGAGCGGTTCCACGGCCTCCATACGCGGCTCGGGGCGCCGGTCGACGGCTTCACCGTCGAGGATCGCTACGAGCGCAAGAAGCTTCGCACGATGGGGCCGGTGGCGCGCATGGCCGTCTACGCCTCGGAGCTGGCGCTGATGGATGCGGGGCTCGCCGGCGATCCGCTGCTCACCAGGGGCCGGGCGGGCGTCGCCTACGGCTCTTCCTTCGGCAGCCACGAGGCGGTGCTCGGGTTTGCCGAGCTGATGATGGCGGGAGCCACGACCAAGCTGACCGGCACCAACTACGTCCAGATGATGAGCCACTCCGCGGCGGTGAACATCGGCTTGTTCTTCGGCCTCACCGGACGCGTGGTGCCGACCTCAAGCGCCTGCACCTCGGGCAGCCACGGTATCGGCTATGCCGGCGAAATGATCCGGTTCGGGCTGCAGGACGTGATGATCGCGGGCGGCGCGGACGAACTTTCCGTCTCGGACGCGGCGGTGTTCGACACGCTTTACGCCACCAGCAACCGCAACGATGCGCCGCAGACGACGCCGCGCCCCTTCGATCGGGATCGCGACGGGCTGGTCATCGGCGAAGGCGCCGCGACGCTGGTGCTCGAAGAGCTCGAGCACGCCAAGGCGCGGGGCGCGCGCATTCACGCCGAGCTCGTCGGCTTCGGCACCAATTCGGACGGGCAGCACATCACCCAGCCCACGGTCGAGACCATGGAGCAGGCGCTGCGCCTGGCGCTGGCCGATGCCGGGCTGGCGCCGGAAAGCATCGGCTTCGTCAACGGCCACGGCACCGCTACCGAATGGGGCGACGTGGCGGAAAGCAAAGCGACCGCCGCCGCGCTGGGGCATGGCGCCCCGATCCATTCCCTCAAAAGCTATTTCGGCCACTCCCTCGGGGCCTGCGGCAGCATCGAGGCCTGGCTCGGCATCGAGATGATGAACGCCGGCAGCTTCGCGCCGACCGCCAATCTCGTCACCGTGGACGAGCGCTGCGCGCCGCTCGACTACGTCATGGGCGAGGCAAGGCGGCTCGAGATCGAGTATCTGATGTCGAACAACTTTGCCTTCGGCGGCATCAACACCTCGCTCATCTTCAAGCGATGGTAGCGCCGATGGGCGGCACCGGACCGCAACGCCCGCGCGGCGGCATGAGCCCAGAGCCGGCGCGTGCCGAGCGATAACGCCCTCGCCTGGGGACGCGGAGCCCCCGGCCGGAGAGGGCGGGAGCGCCATCCCAGCGAGACCTATGTCGCGGAAACCCGCATCGGCACCTGGTTCCTCGGCACGGAGGTGTGGGCCGAGCATGTGCTCGAGCGCGCGATCAAGGACCTCGTCCGCCTCATGGGAAGCCGGCGTCCGACGGCGCCGACGATCGTCGATATCGGCTGCGGCTGGGGGCGATCCTTCGCCCTCCTCGACCGCCATCTCGGCCCGCGGCGTCTCATCGGCATCGACCGGGATGCCGGCATGCTGGCGGCATCGGCCGAAGAGATCGCGCGCCGGAGCCTCTCCGTCGAGCTGATCAACGCCAGCAGCTCGCGGCTGCCGCTGGCCGACGCATCGGCGGATATCGTCTTCTGTCACCAGACGTTCCACCACCTCGTCGACCAGGAAGCCGCGATCGCCGAGTTCTACCGCGTGCTCAAGCCCGCGGGGCTGCTGCTGTTCGCGGAATCGACACGGGCCTATATCGAATCCTGGATCATCCGCTTGCTCTTCCGCCATCCCATGGACGTACAGAAGACGGCCGCTCAATACGTGGCGCTCATTCGCGGCGCGGGATTCAGGGTGGATGCCGACGCGATCTCGCTGCCTTACCTGTGGTGGAGCCGCGCGGATCTCGGCCTCAAGGAGAC
>DASQSR010000050.1:0-36189 GCA_035642295.1 Allostellaceae bacterium
GGGGCTGCGCGAGACCTGGGGCCGCGACGGCCTGCGCCGTCTCGGCGAGCCGGACCTCGCCCCCGGCGAATCCCCCTTCCGCGCCCTTGCGCGCTTCGGCCGGTCGTTGCGCAAAGGCTAGGCCGAGCGCGTCAGTAAAAATGAATAAGGGGATGCGGGGATGGTTGGGGGATGAAAGGGATCAAGGAATAAGGGCGCCTTTGGCGCCATCATTGTCATCCCCTTATTTCCCACCATCCCCCTATTCCCATTATTTTCCGGCGGACCAAGTGAGGAATGGGGGAGGAAGCTGATGGGCGTGATCTATGTGGCGCGCAGCGTCAAGTTCGGCAAATGGGCGAGCGATGTCGGCCTCAGCAAGCATGTCTTCAAGGTCGGCTACAGCGAGGACGACCCGAAGCCGCTCGTCGAGCAGGGCTGGGGCGGCGAGACCGATTGGACGCTGCTGCGGAAGCGCGAGGCGGAAGGCCTCAGCGAGGAAGCAGTGGTCGAGCGCCTGCAGCGCAAGGAGAAGATGATCGATCCCGGCTATTACCCGCGCCTGCGCGGCGCCCTCGGCCTCTTCAAGGTGCTGCCCGAGCATGTCGAGAACCACATCATCGTCGCCCGCACCATGTCCGGCCAAAACGACCGCGTCGAGCTCAAACTGAAGCCCGCCGACTTCGCCGACTACCTCATCCACAACGCGCTGCGGTAGGAGGCGATCGAGGGCGGTTTGAGCGCCGGATGAGCAAGGTGCGTCCTTCGACTGCCTGCCGCTGCGCGGCACGCTGTCGAAGGACGCACCTTGGAATTGCAGCGAAATTACACGCTTTTGCATGCGACTTCGCGGGCAAGGCGGTTATTGAAGGTTGGTTGCGGAGGATTAGCGAGAAGCCAGCGTATCATGCATCAGGGGGCTCGCCCATGAAGCAACGGATCAGGAGGCGCACGGTGGTGGCAGGGCTCGGCGCGGTGGGGGCGCTCGGCGCGGCGCCGGCTTCGGTCGCAGCCGGCGGGTTGGGGGAGGATGCCTTCACCGCCTTTCTCTTCGTCCTGCCGCTCATCGAGATGGCGCGCGCCCGGGTCTTGGTGACGACGCGTCGGCGGGACGGGCTGGGCGGACAGGTCAACGCCATCGCTTATGGCGAGCGCCTTGCCGGCCCCGATGCCCGCGCCGTCACCACGCCCAACAACGACACGCTCTACGCTTCCGCCTTCGTTGACTTGACCGAGGGCCCGCTGACGGTCGTCCTGCCGGAGACGGGATCGCGCTATTTCTCCGTGGCGGTGCTCGACATGTACACCAATGTCGCGATCCTGCTGGGGACGCGCACCACCGGCGGCGCCGGCGGGACATATCGGCTCATCGGGCCGCAGGAGCAGCCTCAGAGCGACCACGATCTCCGCCTCGCGACCCCCCATGGCTGGCTGATGGCGCGCATTCTGGTGGCGGGCGAGGCCGATCTCCCGGTGGCGCGGCGGATCGAAGCCGGGCTCACGCTTTCCGGACCGGCCGTGCCGCCGCCCGCGCTCTATGCCACGCGCGGCGCCGACTGGCCGGATTACTTCCGCTCGGCGCAGCGCCTGCTCGACAGCGATCCCCCGACCTTCAAGGTGGGTCTCGATGCCGTCGAGCGCGTGCGCCGCGCCGGCGCGCGCGGCGATTTCGACCGCGCCGGCTACAGCGCCGAGGATGCCCGCGCCATCGACGCCGGCGTCGCCCGTGCCCGCGCGCTGGTGCAGTCGGCGAGCGGACGGGGACGTTTCATCGACGGCTGGACCTACCCGCCGGCGGAGCTCGGCAATTTCGGCGACCATTTCATCCTCCGCGCCGTCGTCGCGGTCGCCGGCCTCGCCGCTCTGCCGCGCGAGGAGGCGATGTATATGCGCGCGGCCGGCGATGACGGCGGCGGCTTGTTCCATGGCGACGGCCTCTATCGCTTCACCCTCGCGCGGCCGATCCCGGTCGCCGCTTTCTGGTCGCTGTCGATGTACGAGGCGACCCCCGACGGCCAGTTCTTCTTCACGCCGAACGCGCTCGATCGCTACGCCATCGGCGACCGCACGCCGGGCCTCCGGCGCAACGCCGATGGCTCGCTCGACATCTGGATCGGCCGGCGCGATCCCGGCGACGAGCGGCGCGCCAACTGGCTGCCGGCGTCGGCAAAGGGGCCCTTCGCGCTGACGCTCCGCGCCTATCTGCCCAAGGCGGAGCTGCTCGACGGCCGCTACCGCCTGCCCGCGATCACCGCCGCGGCCGGCTGACGCCGCGCCCTCGCCGTCAAAACTTCGCCCAGTCCGGCTTCTTCGGCGTAAGTCGCGCGGCGCCGGCGGTGAGCGGCCGGCCCTCGGCTTCGGCGAGCGCATCGAGGCGCAGCAGCGCGAGGCCGAGGCCGTCCCGCGCCGAGCGCATTTCGCCTGCTTCCTCGTCGCCGAGCATCACGGGCGTTCCCGGCGGCGGCGCTTCGCCCTCGATCGCGACCGGCATCAGCCGCTTCTTGATCAGCGCGCGGTATTTCGTGCGCGCGGTCAGCTCCTGCCCGACATAGCAGCCTTTCTGCCAGTCGACGCCGTTGAGCTCGTCGAACCCGGCTTCGAGCAGGATCGCCTTCTCGATCGGCAAGTCCCGGCTGCCGTCGGGGACGCCGAGCGACAGCCGCAGGCGGTCGTACTGCGCCGCGCCTTCGTCCACGATGAAGCCGAGGCTCTCGAGCGGCGCCAGGCCCGAGCCGCGGCGCAGCAGCAGCCGCGCGCCGAGCGCCGGCAGCCGCGGATCGACATAAGCGATGCCGCCGGCGAACGGCACCGCCGCGCCTGCTTCCTCCGGCAGGTCGAGGAGGCTCAGCGCATCGTCGCCGAAAGCGACGGCGGCGAGGTAGCGGTCGCCGTTCTCGCCCAGCGTCACCTTGGCGCGCAGGCGGTAGAGCACGAGGCGGCGCTTCAGATCGGCGAGCCGCGCCGCTTCCGCGTCGACGAAGAACGCGTTGCCCATCTCGGTGAGGAAGAAATCGTGGAGGTACTTGCCTTGCGCCGTGAGCAACGCGGCATAGAGCGCACGATCCGCCGCCACCTTCTCGACGTCGTTGGAGATGAGCCCTTGCAGGAAGGCGCGGCGATCCTCGCCGGCGATCTCCAGCGCTGCGCGATCGCCCAGCACGGCGCAGAACCCCTGTGCCATGTCCTTCCTCCCGCCCCCGAACCGAAGCCGCTCAATTAGAAGTAGGCGCGGGTCGGAAGCTTGGCAAGCGGTAGAGCGCGTCCTATAAGGCGAGAACTTCGCGCCGGAGGTAAAGCCGCTGAGCCCATGAGGATCCTGTTCATCACCGGCACGCGGATCGGCGATGCGGTGCTGTCCACCGGGGTCCTCGGCCATCTCGTCGAGCGCTATCAGGGCGCGCGCTTCACCATCGCCGCCGGTCCCGCCGCGGCGCCGCTTTTCGACGGCGTGCCGGGGCTCGAGCGCGTTCTCGCCATGGCGAAGCGGCGCCATAGGCTGCACTGGCTCCGGCTTTACGCGCAGGTGGCGCTTTCTCGCTGGGATCTGGTGGTGGATTTGCGCGGCTCGGCGCTCGCCTTTCTCCTCGCCGCGCGCCAGCGGCGCGTCATGGCGAAGGGCGATGCCGGCGAGCATCGCGTGCGCCAGCTCGCCGGTTTCTTCGCCCTCGACCCGCCGCCGGCGCCGCGGCTCTGGACCTTGGCCGAGCATGAGCGGCGCGCCGCGGCCCTGGTGCCGCCCGGGGGGCCCGTCCTCGCGCTCGGCCCCACTGCCAATTGGGGCGGCAAGCAATGGCCGGCCGAGCGCTTCGCCGCGCTCGCCCAGCGTCTCACCGCGCCGGGTGGCCCGCTTCCCGGCGCCCGCATCGCGGTTCTGGCCGCGGACCATGAGCGCGCTCAGGCGGCGCCGCTGCTCGACGCCCTGCCGCGCGACCGCTCTCTCGATCTCGTCGGCCGGACCGACCTCCTGACCGCCGCGGCGGCGCTCCGCCGTGCCGCGCTCTTCATCGGCAACGACACCGGCATCATGCACATCGCCGCCGCCATGGGGACGCCGACTCTCGGCCTCTTCGGCCCCAGCCTCGAAGCCAATTACGCGCCCTGGGGGCCACGCACCGCGGTGGTGCGCACGACGAAGTCCTTCGCCGAGATCGTCGGCGCGCCGGGCTATGACTACCGCAGCCACGCCTCGCACATGGATTCGCTCAGCGTCGATGCCGCCGAGGCGGCGGCGCGGCGGCTCTGGGCAAGTGTCGAAGGCGAGGCCGCCTGATGCGGCTGCTGCAGGCGATGGCCGGGGCGCGCCATGGCGGCGCCGAGGCGTTCTTCGTGCGCCTTGCCATCGCGCTCCACCATGCCGGGCAGGAGCAGCGCGTGCTGATCCGCGCCGATGCCGAGCGCGCGGCGGCGCTGCGCCGGGGGGGCGTCGAGGTGCTGGAGCTGCCGTTCGGCGGCCGGCTCGATCTCGCCACCCGCCTCGGCTTTCGCCGCGCCATTGCCCGCTGGCGCCCCGATGTCGTCCTCACCTGGATGAACCGCGCGACGATGCTTTGCCCGGGCGGCGATTTCGTGCATGTTGCGCGGCTCGGGGGTTATTACGACTTGAAATACTACCGGCGCTGCGATCACCTCATTGCCAATACGCGCGACATCGCCGCCTATCTCGCCGCCGGCGGCTGGCCGCAGGAGCGCATCCACTACCTGCCCAATTTCGTCAGCATCGCCCCGGCCGCGCCGGTGCCGCGCGCCAGCCTCGGGACGCCCGACGGCGTGCCGCTGGCCCTGGCGCTCGGCCGCCTCCATCCCAACAAGGCCTTCGATCTCGTGCTCGCGGCGATGGTCCATGCCCCGGAGGTTCATCTCTGGCTTGCCGGCGAAGGCGAGCTGCGCGCCAGCCTCGAGGCGCAGGCGGCGGCGCTGGGCGTTGCGGCGCGGGTGCGCTTTCTCGGCTGGCGCGAGGATACCGCGGCGCTGCTGGCGGCAGCGGATTTCCTCGTCTCGCCCGCGCGGCACGAGCCGCTCGGCAATGTCCTGATCGAGGCCTGGGCCGCCGGCGTGCCGGTGGTGGCGACGGCGAGCGAAGGGCCGCGCGCGCTCATCGCCGACGAGGAGACGGGGCTGCTGGTGCCGGTCGAAGATGCGCGCGCCCTGGCCGTCGCCATGCGTCGCCTTGCCGAGGACAAGGCGCTCGCGGCGCGTCTCGCCGCCGCCGGCCGCGCCGCTTACGATGCGGAATTCTCCGAGACGCGCGTCGTCGCGCTCTACCGCGACTTCGTCGAGAAAGTGGCGCGCTGATGTGCGGCATTGCCGGCATCATGACCGCCGATGGCGAGATGCCGCCCGCCGCAGCGCTGCAGGCGATGGCGGCGGCGCTGGCGCATCGCGGCCCCGACGGCAACGGCCATTACCGTTCCGGCAATGTCGGCATGGTGCAGACGCGGCTCGCCATCATCGACCTCGCCACCGGCGACCAGCCGATCTACGAGCCCGGCGGCGCGGCGCTGATGGCGAATGGCGAGATCTACAACTACATCGAGCTGCGCGCCGAGCTCGCCGGCACTGCCTTCTCCACCGGCTCCGACTGCGAGCCGCCGCTCCACCTCTATCGCCGGCACGGGCTCGACTTCACCGAGTACCTGCGCGGCATGTATGCCATCGCGCTGCACGACCCGGCGGCCGGCCGCCTCGTGCTGGCGCGCGATCCCTTCGGCATCAAGCCGCTCTACTACGCCGAGACGGCGCAGGGCTTCGCCTTCGCTTCCGAGCCGCAGGCGCTGATCGCCGGCGGGCTGGTGCCGGCGCAGCTCGTGCGCCAGGTGCGCAACGAGCTGCTGCAGCTCCAGTTCACCACCGGGCGCGAGACCATCTTCGCCGGCATTCAGCGCCTCCTTCCCGGCGAGCTGCTGGTGGTGGCGCGCGGCCGCGTCGTCGAGCGCCGCCGGCGCGAGCCGCTGCCCGCCGCGCCGCCGCTGCCGCTCGACGAGCCCGAGGCGCTGCGCGAGTTCGACCGCGTCTTCGCCGATTCCGTGCTGCTGCATCAGCGCTCGGACGTGCCCTACGGCATGTTCCTTTCCGGCGGCATCGACAGCTCGGCGGTCCTCGCCATGATGGCGCGGCTCAACGAGCGGCCGGTCAAGGCCTTCACCGTCGGCTTCACCACCGGCCGCGTCGCCGACGAGCGGCAGCTCGCCCGCGCCGTGGCGCAGTCGCTCGGCGCCGAGCATGTCGAGATCGAGTTCCGCGAAGCCGATTTCTGGCGCCTCTTGCCGGAGATCGCCAGCGCCATGGACGATCCCGCCGCCGATTACGCCATCCTGCCGACCTACAAGCTGGCGGCGGCCGCGCGCGCCGCGGGGCTCAAGGTGATCCTCTCGGGCGAAGGCGGCGACGAGCTCTTTGCCGGCTATGGCCGCTATCGCAGCGTCATGCGGCCCTGGTGGATGGGCGGCAAGCTGCTGCGCGGCCGCGGCAATCTCGACAAGCTCGGCATCCTGCGCGGCGACCTCGCCGGCTGGCGCGACGGCATCGCCGCCGCCGAGCTGCGCGGCGCCGGCAGCGGCCGCACCCGGCTGCAGACGGCGCAGGCGACGGATTGCGCCGACTGGCTGCCCAACGACCTCCTCGGCAAGCTCGACCGCTGCCTCATGGCGCATAGCGTCGAGGGGCGAACGCCGTTCCTCGATCCCGTCGTCGCCGCTTTCGCCTTTCGCCTCCCCGACGAGCTCAAGGTGAGGCGCAATATCGGCAAATGGCTGCTGCGGCGCTGGCTCGGCGAGCATGTGCCGGCGGCGGCGCCGCTCGCCAAGAAGCGCGGCTTCAGCGTGCCGGTCGGCGACTGGATCGCGCGGCGCGGTGACCAGCTCGGCCCGCTGGTGGCGCACCAGCCGGGCGTGCGCGAGATCTGCCTGCCGCAAACGGTCGAGCGCCTCTTCCGCGAAGCCCAGGCCCGCCATGCCGGCTTTGCCGCCTGGACGCTGCTCTTCTACGCCCTCTGGCACCGCCACCACATCGAGCGCCTCCCCGCCGGCCCCGACGTCTTCGCCACGCTGGGCGCGGCGCGGTGAGGGGAGGGGTGGGAATACAACTGTGGCATGGACGAGCGCTGGATGAGCGTGGTGCGTCCTTCGGACAACCCGGCCGACCGCTTTGCGGTCGGCCCCGGAGGGTTCGCTCGCAGAGCGAGCGAACGGGTTGTCCGCTTCGCTCGCGCTCAGGATGAGGAAGTTTCTTTGTGCCACCAAGAATTTACCTCGTCCTGGCCGACCCGTCCGACCGCTCTGCGGTCGGACCCGAAGGGTTCGATCGCGAAGCGATCGAACGGAGTCGGCTGTCGAAGGACGCACCGCGGTCTTGCAGCCAACCCTTCGTTCCAAGGGGTGCTGTGGTACCATTTTCCCGCCATCGCTCTTTGACATCGTGCAAGCCCCAGCGCACCCCTGCCCCGTGAGTCGCTGAATCACCCCCTCAAAAAAAGAGTCACTGGCGTACACCAGTGACTCACACCCCTCCCCGCCGCTTTTCGCTTGACACAAGGCGAACGCGCTCCGCGCAACGCACAGCGTTGTCGCGGCGGCGTCAGCGGTTGCGCAGCAACCGCGAAAGCCGCACCGCGCGGACTATCCGCGTATTACCCCGGCTCCAGTGCGTTCTCGGCAAACAGCGCCTCGGTCCGCAGCGCCTGTGGCATGACCTGCTGCTCGACGGCAAAGCGGATGATCGCTTCCAGCGCCGGCCGATTGGCCGCGACGCCGAAGGGAAAGGGATCGCCCACCACCGCGCCGAGCTGGCGCGCGGCCTCGTCTGCCGGCGCCAGATCCTGGCCGCGCTCGAGCCTCGCCAAGTACTCCCGTTTGGCGGCGACGAAAGCGGCGACCAATGCCGGCGCGAGGCCTGGCTCGGCGTTCAGCACGCTGTCCTTCACCACCACGGTGTGGTTGATGGGATAGATGCGGGTCCGGCGATACCAGGCGAAACCCGCCTCGCGCGGCTCGGGGATGAGCGGCTTTATCGCCGCCGAATCGCTGCGCACATCGCCCACCGCCGCCGCCGCTTCGCCCGACAGCAGCAGCTCCGCCGCCGCGCGGCCGCGGAAGCGGTAGGTGACGTTGGCCGGCGCCTGGTACTGTTCGACATGCTCGTCATCGGTCGGCGCCCAGGTGATCTTGGCGAGATCGACGCCGTATTCCGTCGCCAGGATGCCGCGCGCCCAGAGACCGGTGGTGACGGTATAGCCGCGATTGACGGCGACGATCCGGCCTTCGAGCGCCTTGGGCGAGGACAGGGGCGCCGCGCTGTTGTGGAAGACGGCGCGGTGATGGAAATTGCGCGTCACGAACACCGGAATGGCGGTGATCGGAATCCCGGCGGCGCGGGCGCAGAGATAGGTGGTGAACGCCATCTCGCAGACGTCGAACTCGAGGCCGCGCACCATGCGCCGCATCAGCGGCACGATCTGCTCGACCGGAACGAAGTCGAGGGGGTAGTCGGCACGGGCGCGGCCGTCCTTCAGCGGCGCCGTAAGCCCCGAGGTGGCGAGCGCGAAGCGCAACGGACGCATCTTTTTCCTCTCCCCTGATCTTTTCTCTCTAACGACGGCTGCGCGTCTTCCGTCGCGCCGCCGCCGCGGCGAGAAAGGCGTTCATTCTCTGCCGCGGCTCGTCGGTGAGGAAGGCCTCGGCGAATGTGGCGATGCCGCGCTCGATCGCCGCGCCCATGGGCAGCTCCTCCCAATCGTGGACGAGCCGCTTCTGCAGGCGGATCGCGGTCGGCCCGCAGGCGAGGACGGCGTCGGTGAGCTCGCCCACCGCGGCGTCGAGCTGCGCTGACGGCACGCACCATTCGACGAGGCCCCAGCGCTCGGCCTCGCGCGCATCGATGGTCTCGCCGGTGAGCAGCAGCCGGCGTGTGCGGCCCCAGCCGATCAGCGTCGGCAGCAGCGCCGCCTCGATCACCGAGGGAATGCCGACCTTCACCTCCGGCATGCCGAAGCGGGCATGCTCGCTGGCGATGCGCAGGTCGCATGCCGCCGCCACTTCGAGCCCGGCGCCGAGCGCATAGCCGTGGATGCGGGCGATGACCGGCACCGGCAGGCGGCGCAGCGCCGCGCAGGCGCGATGGAGCGCGCCGATGAAGGACGCGGCGCTCTCCCGGTCGAGCGCCGCCATATCGCGGATATCGGCGCCGCCGATGAAGGCGCGCTCGCCGGCGCCGGTCAGCACCAGCACGCGCAGGGTTTCGTCCGCGGCCAGCCGCTCGACGCTCTCGGCAAGCTCGTCGATCAGCGCGCGGTTGAGGATGTTGAGCTTGCCGGGATGCTCGATGACGAGACGGGCGACGCGCCCAGCTTCGCCGCGATCCTCGATGCTGAGATCGAGGCGCGGCCCGCGTGCCGGTTCAGTCACGCTGGATGAGCTCGATCTTGTAACCGTCGGGATCCTCGATGAAGGCGATCACCGTCGTGCCGAACTTCACCGGTCCCGGCGCGCGGGTGATCTTGACGCCCTCGCGGCCGAGCTTCTCGCAGGTGGCATAGACATCGCCGACGCCGATGGCGAGATGGCCGAAGGCGCTGCCCAGCGCGTAAGGTTCCTTCTGGTCCCAGTTGTAGGTGAGCTCGATGACCGTGCTGTTCTCCTCGGCACCGTAGCCGACGAAGGCGAGCGAATAGCGCCCGTCCGGCACGTCGCGCCGGCGCAGCTCCTGCATGCCGAGAAGCCGGGTATAGAAATCGACGGATTTCTCGAGGTCGAGAACGCGCAGCATGGTGTGCAGCATGCGCCCCTTGCCGATGACGGCGGCGGCGGACTTGCTCTCGCTGGCGGTGCTCATCGAGTTTCTCCCTTTCGTGGTTGCAGGCGACGCTCTCAGGCCGCGTTCGGCGCCGCTTGGCGCGGCCGCGCGGCCATCAGCGACAGAACGAGATCAGCGGCGCGGCGGCTCGGGCTCTCTGCGCCGAGGCCGAGCTGCTTCAGCGCTTCGCGGCAGGCCTCGATCTGCGCCCGCCGCCGCGGCTCCTCCGAGAGCAGCGCATCGACGGCACCGGCCAGCCGCTCGGGCGTGCAATCTCCTTGGATCAGCTCCGGCACCACCGCGCGCCCCAGGATCAGATTGAGCAGGTGAATATGCTTGACCCTGACCATGCGCCGCAGCAGTGCGTGGGTCAATGGGTTGAGGCGATAGGCGACCACCGCCGGAACGCCGGCCAGCGCCAGCTCGAGCGCCACCGTTCCCGATGCCGCCAAGGCCGCGTTGCTGGCGGCGAAGGCATCGTATTTCTCGCGCTCGCCGCTGACGACGATCGCCGGCGCCGCCCAGCCCTGGACGGCTTCGGTCACGATCGCCGCCACCGTCTCCGTCGTCGGCACCACCACCCGGAGCCCCTTGTGCCGCGCGGCAAGCTGCGCGACGGCACCGGCAAAGGGCACGAGCAACCGGCCGACCTCGCCGCGCCGGCTGCCCGGCAGCACCGCCACCAACGGCGCGTCCGGGGGAATGCCGTGACGGCGGCGGAAGCCGGCGCCATCGCCGCGATCGGCGCCGCTCTCGACCACGGGATGGCCGACATAGGTGCAGGGAAGGCCGACCCGGGTGAAATAGGGTGGCTCGAAAGGCAGCAGCACCATCAGATGGTCGTACCAGCGCGCCATGCGCCGCGCCCGCCCGGCGCGCCAGGCCCAGACCATGGGCGCGACGTAATGGATGAGCGGCAGCTCCCGCTCCCCGGCCGCTCTGAGGCGCTGGGCGACGCGCCAGGTGAAGCCGGAGCTGTCGATGGTGACCACGGCCTGCGGCCGCAGGCGGCGGATCTCGGCGACCGTCTCGTCGACCCGGCGCAGGATGCGGCGCGCCCGCGGCAGCACCTCGGCGACGCCCATCACCGCCAGCTCGTGCAGCGGCACCAGGCTCTTCAGTCCCGCTTCGGCCATGCGCTCGCCGCCGATGCCGGCAAAGCGCAGCACCCCGCCGCTCCGCTCCTCGAGCGCCGCCATCAGCCGCCCGCCCAGCGCGTCGCCCGAAGGCTCGCCGGCAATCAGATAGACGAGCGGCGCCGCGCCGCTCATCGGGGGGCGACGCCGGTGACGAAGAGCCCGGCGTGGTCGGCCGCGGCAACGATGGCGGCGCGATCGACCAGGATGGTCGAGCCCGCCTCGACGGCGATGCCGCGCAAGCCGGCGGCGGCGGCGGCGGCAACCGTGCGCGGGCCGATGGCGGGAAGATCGACGCGCCGCTCCTGGCCGGGCTTCACGCCTTTCACCAGCACGCCGCCAGGTCCCTCGCGCTTCAGCGCGGCGCAGCGCGCGATGAGCGCGTCGGTTCCTTCGATCGCCTCGACGCCCAGCACCAGCCCCTGCTGCACCACGACCGCCTGGCCGATATCGAGCGCGCCCAGCGCGCGGATCAAGCGGAAGCCATGGGCGATGTCGTGCCGGGCCTGCTCGTCGGGCGCATGCCGGCCGACCGGCCCCGCCGGCGCCAGCGACGCGCCGAGGAGGCTGTCGAGGCCGATGACGCGGAAGCCTTCCTGCTCGAGCTCGTTGATCACCGCCCGCATCAGCCCGTCATCGCCGAGCGCACGGTAGCCGATGCGGGCGAAGAACTTGGCGGTGCGCCAATCGGGGCGGAGCTGGAGCACGCTCGGCCGCTTCACCCCGCCCGCCATCACCAGCTCGGCAACGTCGTTCTCGCGCAGGATGCGCAGTCCCTCGCCGGCGGCGCCGAGCCGGATCCAGGCATGCGGCACGCCCTCGGCGACGGCGGGGTCGGCCGAGCCTTCGAAGGCGAGGACGAAGAAGGGCCGGTCGGCGGCGCGGCAGGCCTCGATGATGCGCAACGGCAGCTCGCCGGCGCCGGCGAGAATGCCGAGTTTAGGCGCCATTGCTCTTCGGCTGGACGAAGCCGCGCGCATTCTCGGCACGCATGAAGGCGACGAGCTCGCGCACCGGCCTCGCTTCGGCATAGCGCGCCGCCGCCGCCTCGACGCGCTCGGCCAGCGTGCCGCTCGGATCCTCGAAGACCATCTGGTAGGCGCTGCGCAGCGCTTGTATGTCCTCGCGCGAGAAGCCGCGGCGCTGCAGGCCGACCATGTTGAGGCCGGCAAGCCGCGCCCGGTCGCCCATCACCAGCCCGTAAGGGATGACGTCGCGCTCGACGCCGGTCAGGCCGCCGATATAGGCGTGCTGGCCGATGCGGGTGAACTGGTGCACCGCCGAGAGCCCACCGAACGCCGCATAATCGCCGACCACCACATGCCCTGCCAGCGTCGCGTTGTTCGCCATGATCACGTTGTCGCCGAGGAGGCAGTCATGGCCGACATGGACGCTCGCCATGAAGAGGCAGTCATCGCCGATGCGCGTCACCATGCCGCCGCCGGCCGTACCGGGGTTCATGGTGACGTGCTCGCGGACGGTGGCGCGCTTGCCGATGACGAGGCTGCTGTCCTCGCCCTTGTATTTGAGGTCCTGCGGCGGGTGGCCGATCGAGGCGAAGGGGAAGATGCGGGTGCCGGCGCCGATGCTGGTGCGGCCGGCAACGACGACATGCGAGAGGAGCTCGACCGCCTCGCCCAGCACCACCCTGCCGCCGACATGGCAATAAGGGCCGACGCTTGCGGTCTCTGCGATCTCGGCGCCGGGCTCGACGATGGCGGTCGGATGGATTTTCGGCAAGGGATCAGCGGTCCCGGATCATGGCGGCAAAGGTCGCCTCGGCCATGAGCTTGTCGCCGACGGTGGCGGTGCCCTCGAATTTCCACACGCTGCCGCGATTCTGCTTGCGCACCACCTTCACCTGGAGCTGATCGCCGGGAAACACGGGATTGCGGAAGCGCGCATTGTCGACGCTCATGAAGTAAACGAGCTTGCCCTCCGATTCCGGGCCCAGCGTGTGCACCACCAGTACCGCCGCGGTCTGCGCCATCGCCTCGATCATCAACACGCCGGGCATCACCGGATGCTGCGGGAAATGCCCCTGGAAATAACCTTCGTTGATCGACACGTTCTTGATGCCCACCGCGCTTTCGCCGCTGATCACCTCCACCACCCGGTCGATCAGCAGGAAGGGGTAGCGGTGCGGGATCATCTCCATGATCCGCTGGATGCCGATCTCGGCGAGCACGTCCGGCCGGGTCGAATCCATGCTTCTAGTCGCCCTTCCTCCTTGCCAGGCGCTGCAAGGCCGCCGTCTGGCGGAAGAATTCCTTGATCGGCTGGGCCGGCGCTCCCAATACCGTCTCGCCCGGCGCCACGTCGCGCATGACCCCCGCCTGGGCGCCGATGCGGGCGCCGCTGCCGATGGTGAGATGGCCGATCAGCCCGCCCTGCCCGGCGACAATCACCTGGTCGCCGAGCCGCGTGCTGCCGGAAATGCCGGCCTGGGACACCAGCACGCAGCCGCGTCCGACCTGCACGTTGTGCCCGATTTGCACGAGATTATCAATCATCGTGCCGGCGCCGATCACCGTATCCGGCCCGGCGCCCCGGTCGATGGTGGTATTGGCGCCGATCTCGACATCATCGCCGATGATGACACGGCCGAGCTGGGGCACCTTGACATAGCCCTTGGGGTCGAGGGCGAAGCCGAACCCGTCCTGGCCAATGCGCACGCCGGGGTAGAGCCGGACACGGGCGCCGATCAGCGCGTGGCTGATGGTGACATGGGGGCCGATCCGCACATCGTCGCCAAGCACGACGCCGGCGCCGACGACGCTATGGGCGCCGATGCGGCAGCGCCTGCCGATCTCGGCGCCGGGGCCGATCACCGCCAGCGCCTCGACCGCCGTGCCCTCGCCGAGCCGCGCCGTCGGGTCGACCACGGCGCTCGACGCTACTCCCGGCAGCGGCGGCGGCTCGGGATAAAAGGCCTGGGCGGCGACGGCATAGGCGCGGTAGGGCTGCTCGGTGAGCAGCAGCGTCGCCCCGGCCGGGGCCTCCTTGGCGAGCCCCGACTGGACGAAAACGGCGCCGGCGCCGGTGGCCCGGAACTGATCAAGATATTTGCGATTGTCGAGAAAGCTGAGCTCTTCGGGCCCCGCCGTGTCGAGCGGCGCCACGTCGCGCAGCATGAGATCGGCCCGCGCGGCGCCGCCCAGGACGGCGCCCGTGCGCCGGGCGATTTCCGCCGCGCTCATCGGCCCGGAGACGGTGAAGAAGCGCGGATCCGCCATCGCCGCCGCGCGCTCGCCTACTTGCCGGACGCCGGCTTGCCTGCCGGCGGCTTGGCGGCCCCGTCGTCGAGCTTGGGCAGGTTGACCGGCACCGAGGGCAGCTTCTGGTCGAGCCGGCGAATGGCGTCGGCGGTGACATCCATTCCTTCGGGCTCGAAGACCACCGCCTCTTTCTCCAGCACGAGGTTGGCTCTGCGCTCCTTGACGATGTCGGCCACCACTTCGAGAGCCGCGGTACGCACCTTGCCCATCGCCTCGCTCAGGCTCTGCTGCAAGGCCGCGCGCCTGGCCTGGACCGACTTGCCGAGCTCATCATAGCGCTCCTGCAGCTCGCGCGCGCGCTGGTTATAGGCGTCGGGCGCCATCACCGTGCGCTGCCGCTCGAGCTCGGTGCCGCCCTTCTGCAGCTCGTCCTCCTGCTGCGCCACTTCCTTGGAATAGGCAGTGTACTGCTTGTTGAGAATCGCCTGTACCTCCTTGGCGGCCTTGGCGTCTTGCAGGATCTCCTGCATGTCGACGATGAGGATCACCGGCGGCGGCAGCGTCGGCGCCGATTGCGCCCGGAGCGGCAGCGCCGGCAGCGCGGCGGCGGCGAGAAGGACCAGCGCGCCGATCGCGCGGCGCCGGAAGCAAGCGCTCATCAGAACCTCGTCCCAAAGCTCACGCGGAAGAACTCGCTTTTGTCGAAGGACTCGCGCCGCACCGGCACGGCGAAATCTAGCCGTATCGGGCCGAGCGGCGATTTCCACGAGAAGCCGGTGCCGACCGAGACGCGAACGAAATGCGTATCGGCGATGTTGGGGCCCTGTTCGTTGACGTCGAAGAGGCTGCCGAAGTCGGTGAAGATGCGCCCCCCGACCCCGAGCTCTTCCGGCAGTCCCAGTGGATAGGTCATCGAGACCGTGCCCGTATAGTAGATGTTGCCGCCGAGAGCGTCGTTCGTCGACACGTCGCGCGGGCCGATGCCGCCGGTCTTGAAGCCGCGCAGATTGTCGCCGCCGACGAAAAAGCGATCCTCGATGAGCACGCTATCGTCGATGCCGTGGATGAAGCCGCCCTCGCCGTTGACGCTGAACACATAGAGTGGCGCGATCGGATAGTAATAGCCGCCGCTGATCACCGTACGGCCGTAGCGCACGTCGCCGCCGAGCCCGGCGAGGTCGGTCGAGAGCTGGGCGAAATAGCCGGAGGTCGGATCGAGCCGATTGTCGCGCTTGTCATAGAGCAGAACTTGGCCGACCGCCGAGGTATTGCGCGTTCCCACCTCCTCCTGGATGTACTTCGAAGCGGTGCTGGCGATGTTGTTGATGGTGTCCTTGCGCACCGTATATTTGAGCGTCTGGCGCAGCGGCTCGGTAATCTGGTATCCGACGCGCAGCGTCGTGCCGACGGTGAACTGGTCGTACTCGGCGATATACTGGTCGTCCTGGTCGATAACAAAGATGTCGAAGCCGGCCGCCAGGTTGCGTTCGAGCCAATAGGGCTCGGTGAAGCTCAGATCGACCTGCTTTTCGAGCTGCGCGATGGTGGTTCCGATGCGCAGATCCTGACCGGTGCCGAGCAGGTTGCGCTCGCGGATCGAAATGTCGCCCAGGACGCCCTCGGTGGTCGAAAAGCCGACGCCGACCGAGAACTCGCCGGTCGACTGCTCTTCGACATTGACGCCGATGACGGTCTTGTCAGGGGCGCTGCCGGGGTTGGTGGTGATGTCGACCTTCTTGAAGAAGCCGAGATTCTTGATGCGCTGCTCCGAGCGCTGCAGCCGCGAGGTATTGAAGGCATCGCCCTCGACCAGCCGGAACTCGCGCCGGATCACCTTGTCGAGCGTGCGCACATTGCCGGTGATGTCGATGCGCTCGACATAGACGCGCGGGCCTTCCTTGACATCGTAGGTGATGTCGATGGTGTGCGTCTGGGGATTGCGCTTGACCCGCGGGTCGATCTCGATGAAGGCGTAGCCGCGGTTGCCGAGCGCGTCGGTCAGCGCCGAGATCGTCTTGTCGACCTGATCGGCGTTGTACCAGTCGCCCGGCCGCATCGTCACCAGCGGCTTCAGCATCGCGGCCGGAACGTCCTTGATGGCGCTGGCGACGTCGACCTTGCCGAATTTGTAGCGCTCGCCTTCCTCGATGGTGAAGGTGATGAGAAAGCCGTCGCGCTGCGGCGTCAGCTCGGCGACGGCGGAGACGACGCGGAAATCGGCGTAGCCCTCCGACAGGTAGAACTTGCGCAGCAGTTCGCGGTCGTAGGTGAGGCGGTCCGGATCGTAATTGTCGTCAGCGCTGAAGAAGCGGTACCAGCGCGATTCCTTGGTCCTGATCACCTCGCGCAGCCGGTTGCCGGTGAACAGATGGTTGCCGATGAAATTGATGCTGCGAACGCCGGTGGTCGGCCCTTCGTCGATCTCGAAGACGAGGTCGACGCGGTTCTGATCGAGCGGGATGATCTTGGGCTCGACCCGCGCGGCGAACCGGCTGTTGCGGCGGTAGAGATCGAGGATGCGCTTCACGTCGCTCTGCACCTTGGTGCGGGAATAGACGGAACGCGGCTTGAGCTGGATCTCCTGGTTGAGTGTCTCGTCGCTCAGCTTGCGGTTGCCTTCGAAGGCGATGCGGTTGATCACCGGATTCTCGACCACGCGCACGATGAGGGCATTGCCCTCGCGGCGCAGCGTCACGTCGGCGAAGAGTCCGGTGGCGAAGAGGCTCTTCAGCGACTTGTCGATCTTGTCGGCGTCGAAGGGATCGCCCGGCTGCACTTGCATGTAGGAGCGCACCGTCTCCGGCTCGACGCGCTGCGCACCCTCGATGCGGACCTCGGATATAATCCCTCCCGAAGGGACCTGAGCCACCGCCCGGCTGATCGGTAAAACGGCCATCCCAGTTGCGCCTGCGAAGCCGACGCAGACCGCCGCTACAGCCAAGTTCCGCCGCAAAACTCCCCCCGCCTAAACGCCGCCGCCCCGTCGGCTTCAGCCGTGGCGCCCGGTCATGAGCTCCAGGATTTCGAGAGCCGGACCAGATCGTTCCAGGTGGCGAAAACCATCAGCATGAGCACCAACGCCAATCCGAGACGGAACCCATACTCCTGCGCACGTTGACTGAGCGGTTTTCCCCGAATGGCTTCGGCGGCATAGAAGAGCAGGTGCCCCCCGTCAAGGACGGGGATGGGGAAGAGGTTGATGAGACCGAGATTGATCGACAGCACCGCGGCAAAGCCCAGCAGCGGAATGATGCCTTCCTGCGCCACCGCGCCGGAAAGCTGGAAGATACCGATGGGGCCGCTGAGTTCGTCGCTGGAACGCAGCCCGATCACCATTTGCCACACCGCCTGCAGCGTTCCCGTTGTGACGTACCAGGCCTCGCCGCCGGCATACCACAGCGCCGCCGCCGGATTCCGCTGCACGAAATCGACGCCTTTGCGCCCGATGCCGAGCCGCGCGATGTGGTGGACGAAGCCGAGCCGGTCGGTCTCGATCGTCACCTTGGGCGTGACATGGAGATCCATGTCCTGGCTGCCGCGCCGCACCACGAGATCGAGCGGCGTGCCGGTATTCACCTCGACGATGCGCTGGATCGTCTCGAAGCTGTCGATCGGCTCGCCGTCGATCGAGACGACGAGGTCGCCGGGCTTGATGCCGGCGGCCGCGGCGGCGCTGTTCGGCAGGACCTGACCGACATCGGGCGGGGTGAATTGCTGGCCGCGGACGGCGATGATGAAGGCGAGGAGCAGAATCGCCAGGACGAAATTCGCGATCGGCCCCGCGGCGACGACGGCGACGCGCTGCCACAAGCGCTTGTGGTGGAAGGAGACGGCCTTCTCCGCCTCGGTCATGTGTCGCAAATGCTCGCCCGGCATCGAGGCGGGGTCGGCGTCGCCGAACATTTTGACATAGCCGCCGAGGGGCACGGCGCTGAACTTCCAGCGGGTCCCGGCGCGGTCGTTCCAGCCGAAGAGCTCGGGACCGAAGCCGATCGAAAACGTCTCGATGCGCACGCCGTTGCGCCGGGCGATCAGGTAATGGCCCAGCTCGTGCACGAAGACCAGGACCGTTAGGACCAGCAGAAAGGAGACGATATGGCCGAGGCCGCCGGTCAACCAGAGCATGAGCAGGAAACCATCCTTTCGCCGGAAGCGGTGCGAATAAGGGCCGACGGGAGATTGTACGCGCTTTGTGTCAAGAATGTGGATAGGCGGTTCCGCCTCCTTACCACAGCAGCGGGCTCCGGCCGGCGCCGAAGGTCAGGGCCCCGGCCAGCACCGAGGCGGCCAGCAGCCCGTCCACCCGATCCAGCAGCCCGCCATGCCCGGGGATCAGCCCGCTCGAGTCCTTAACGCCGAAATGGCGCTTCGCCGCCGATTCGGCAAGGTCCCCCAGCTGGGCTGCGACACCCAGCAGCAGGCTCGCCCCGAGCAGCGCGAGCGCCCCGCCCGTGCCGGCCAGGAGGCCGGCAATCCAGCCGACGACCCCAGCCCCTGCGATTCCGCCGAAAAACCCGGCCCAGGTCTTGTTCGGGCTGATCCGCGGCGCGAGCTTGGGCCCACCCAAGCCGCGGCCGCACGCATAGGCGGCAACGTCGCTGGCCCATACAACCCCAAGGAGCCAGAACAGGGTGCCGCGCCCGGCCTCCGGCAGGCGCCCCAGCGCCAGGAACCCGATGGTGCCGAGGGCCAGCCAGAATGCTCCCGCCGCAGCCCAGACGGCTTCGGCGTTCCGGCCGCGCAACGCCGCCGCCAGCACCAGGAGCGCGCCGCCGCCGGCGGCAAGGAGAGCCCAGCCGACCCCCGCCCCCAGCCCCGCCAGAGCGGCGGCGGCAAGCCCCGTGGCGAGCGTCAGCGCGCCGAGGGTGCCGAAGCCACCCTGCGTCACCAGGCGGGCCCATTCCCAGCCCATCACCGCGGCGCCGACCAGGACCAGCGCCAGCAGCCATCCGTCGCCGAACCACACCGCCGCCAGCGCCAGCGGCCCCAGCACGGCGGCCGAGGCCACCCGCAGCTGCAGCGCGCTCGCCTTACCTTGAGCCAACGGTGGCGCCGTAGCGGCGTTCGCGGCCGTAAAACTCGTTGAGCGCCTGCTCCAGCTCGGCCTCGCCGAAATCCGGCCACAGCGTCGCGGTAAAGACGAGCTCGGCATAGGCCGTCTGCCACAGCAGGAAGTTGCTCATGCGCTGCTCGCCGCTGGTGCGGATGACGAGGTCGGGATCCGGCATGCCGGCGGTCAGCAAATAGCGTTCGAAACGGGCTTCGTCGATGTCTTCGGGCGCGAGCTTGCCGTCACGCGCGGCCGCGGCGACGGCGCGGGCCGCCGCCGCAATCTCGGCCCGGGCGCCATAGGAAAGCGCGATCGTCAGCGTAATGCTGCCATTGCCGGCGGTGAGCGCCTCGCTCTTCTCGATGAGGCCGACGATATCGGGCGCGAGCCGGGTGCGGTCGCCGATGACGCGGAGCCGCACGCCGTTGGCATGAAGCTCGGCGATCTCGGCGCGAATGTAATGGCGCAGCAGCCCCATGAGATCGTCGACCTCGTTGACCGGCCGCTTCCAGTTCTCCGAGGAGAAGCCGAACAGGGTGAGATAGGCGATGCCGCGCGCCGTCGCCGCCTTCAACGTCCGCCGCACCGCCTCGGCGCCGCGGCGGTGGCCGGCGATCCGCGGCAGGCCGCGCGCCTTGGCCCAGCGCCCATTGCCGTCCATGATGATGGCGACATGCGCAGGGGGCGGCGGGTTGGGCGAAACGGCGTTCATCGGCTCAGACCTGCAGGATTTCCTTGTCCTTCTGCGCGAGAAGCCCGTCGACCTTCTTGATCGTCTCGTCGGTCAGCGACTGGATCTCCTTGTCGAGCTTGCGGTGCTGATCCTGGGTGATCGCGTGGTCCTTCTCCTGCTTCTTGAGCAGGTCCATGCCGTCGCGGCGCACATTGCGCACGGAGACGCGCGCCTGCTCGGCATATTTGGCGGCGACCTTGGTGAGCTCCCGGCGCCGCTCCTCGTTGAGGTCCGGGATCGGCACGCGGATGGTCTGGCCTTCGGTCTGCGGGTTGAGGCCGAGCCCGGCTTCGCGGATCGCCTTCTCGGTCGCCTTGACGTTGCCGCGATCCCAGACCTGGACCAGGATGAGGCGCGGCTCGGGCACGCTCACCGTGCCGACCTGGGCCAGCGGCATGGCATTGCCGTAGGCCTCGACCATCACGGGATCGAGCAGACTCGCCGAAGCTCGTCCCGTGCGCAGCCCCGCGAACTCCTTGCGCAAGACGTCGAGCGCCCCTTCCATGCGGCGCTTCAAGTCTCTGATGATCGGCTCCTCGCTCATGACGCCACTCTCACTCCGTGATGATCGTGAAGCGCCCCTGCCCGGTCACGACATCGGCAAATCCGCCATCATGGTGGATCGAGAAGACCAGGATCGGGATATTGTTCTCCCGTGCCAGCGAGATCGCCGCCGCATCCATCACCTGCAGGTCCCGCGACAGCACGTCGAGATAGCTGAGGCGGTCGTAGCGCTCCGCCTTGGGGTCCTTGTGCGGATCGGCGGAATAGACCCCATCCACCTTGGTCGCCTTGAGCAACGCGTCGCATTCCATCTCCGAGGCGCGCAGCGCCGCGGCGGTATCGGTGGTGAAGAAGGGATTGCCGGTGCCGGCGGCGAAGATCACCACCCTGCCCTTTTCCATGTGGCGGATGGCGCGGCGGCGGATATAGGGCTCGCATACCGCCTGCATGCTGATCGCCGACAGCACCCGCGTTACCAGACCCTGCCGCTCGAGCGCGCTCTGCAGCGCCAGCGCGTTGATCACGGTGGCGAGCATGCCCATGTAGTCCGCCGTCGCCCGCTCCATGCCTTGCGCCGCCCCGGCGAGGCCGCGGAAGATGTTGCCGCCACCGATGACGATCGAGATCTCGGCGCCCAGCGCCTGCACCGTCTTCACCTCGGCAGCGATGCGCTGGACGATCTTGGGATCGAGCCCGTGCCCCTGATCGCCCATCAGGGCCTCGCCCGACAGCTTCAGCAGCACGCGGTGGTAGCGGAGCGAGGGGCTGTGCTTGCTGATCGGTTCGGCTGACATGGGCGCTTCCGGCTCTTCTGGCGGGCCATGATACACGAGGCCCCGCCCGCCGTCTCCTTTACCGCTATTTGGGCTTCACCGCCGCCGCCACCTCGGCGGCGAAGTCGGCCTGCTCCTTGGCGATGCCCTCGCCGAGTGCGAATCGCGCGAAGCCCGCGACCTTCACCGGCGCGCCCAGCTCCTTGGCGGCGGCGTCGATCACCTTGGCGATCCGGGTCTCGCCGTCGATGACATAGGTCTGCTCGAGCAGCACGACCTCTTCATAGAACTTGCGCAGCCGCCCTTCGACCATCTTCTCGATGATCGCCTCGGGCTTGCCGCTGGCGCGCGACTGCTCGCGCAGGACGTCGCGCTCGCGCTCGAGCGCCGTCTTGTCTACCGCAGCGATGTCGAGATAATCGGGCCGCGCCGCCGCGACATGCATGGCGAGCTGCTTGCCGAGCGCCATGAGCTTCTCGCCCTCGGCGGTCGATTCGAGCGCCACCAGCACGCCGATCTTGCCCAAACCCGGCGTCAGCGCGTTGTGCATGTAGGCGAGCACGGCGCCGTTCTTCACCTCGAGCCGGCGCACGCGGCGCAGCGCCATGTTCTCGCCGATGGTGGCGATCATGTGCGTGAGCTCGTCGCCGACGGTGCGGCCGGTGGCGGGAAAGGCGGCGCTCTTCAACCGCTCGAGATCATCGCCCGTGCCGAGCGCGAGCTCGGTCGCGGTGCGAACGAAGTGCTGGAAAGTCTCGTTGCGCGCGACGAAGTCGGTCTCGGCGTTGACCTCGAGAACGGCGCCGACCTTGCCCTCGGTGGCGACGCCGACCAGGCCCTCGGCCGCGACGCGTCCGGCCTTCTTGGCGGCGGCGCTCAGGCCTTTCTTGCGCAGCCAGTCGACGGCGCCCTCGAGATCGCCGGCGGTTTCGGCGAGCGCGCGCTTGCAATCCATCATGCCGGCGCCGGTCTTCTCGCGCAGCTCCTTGACCAGCGCAGCGGTGATCTCGGCCATGGTGTCTCTCTCCCAGCGTTGCCCTAAAAGAACGGCGGCACCAGCCGCCGCCGTTCCCGGTCCTGCGGCGCGGCTCAGGCCGTCGCCTGCTCCTCCGATCCGGCCGCGCCCGCTTCCGCCGGCGGCGGCATCTCGGCAGGAAGCTCCGGCTGCTCGCCGATATCGACGCCGGCGCCAGCGAGCTCCGCCTGCAACCCGTCGAGCACCGCGCCCGCGACCAGCTCGCAATAGAGATGGACGGCGCGCATCGCATCGTCGTTGCCCGGGATCGGGAAGGCGATGCCGTCGGGCGAGGAGTTGCTGTCGAGCACCGCCACCACCGGAATCTTGAGCTTGTTCGCCTCCTGGACGGCGATCGCTTCCTTGTTGGTGTCGATGATGAAGAGGATGTCGGGCAGCCCGCCCATCTCCTTGATGCCGCCCAGCGCGCGCTCGAGCTTGTCGCGGTCGCGGGTCAGCTCGAGCAGCTCGCGCTTGGTGAGGCCGGCGCCCGGCTGATTGACGCGCTCGTCGAGCTCCTTGAGGCGCTTGATCGACTGCGAGATGGTCTTGAAGTTGGTCAGCATGCCGCCGAGCCAGCGGTGGTTGACGTAGTATTGCCCGCAGCGCTTGGCGGCCTCGGCGATCGCCTCCTGCGCCTGCCGCTTGGTGCCGACGAACAGCACGCGCCCGCCTTGGGCGGCAACGTCGCGCACCGCCTGCAGCGCCCGGTGCAGCAGCGGCACCGACTGCTCGAGGTCGATAATGTGGACGCCATTGCGCACGCCGAAGATATAGGGCGCCATCTTCGGGTTCCAGCGCCGGGTGTGATGGCCGAAATGGACGCCGGCTTCCAGCAGCTGGCGCATGGTGAAATCGGGTATTGCCATAGGGTCCTTCTCCGGTTGAGCCGCCGCGGGGGATCATCGGCATGGGTGCCGACACCGGAGCGGCTGCTTCTGCCACGGCAGAAACGACCGCGTCCCCGCGTGAGGTTTGCTAAAGAGCGCCCCTAGATAGGGCGCCGGAGAGGATTTGGCAAGCCCCGGCGCGAACGCGCGAGAGCGGGTTCTCGATCCCGGGCGGCAGGAGAGCCCGAAGCCGGCCGGCGCCGCCTAGCGCAGCGGCACCTTGGTGGTCTGCACCATATGCCCCTGCGCGTCGCTGTCCGATGGCCCCAGATGATGGATGTCGAGGCACTTGGCCTGCGCCGCCGAGGCAACGTTCAAGCTGAAATCGAGCTGGTTGGTGGAGCCCCCCAGCTTGTCCATGAGGCTGGTGCAGCTGTGCTGCCCGGCGGCGCCGCCATTGAGCGCCAGCACCGGCGGGGGCTCGTGCGAGGAGGACTTCGCGACCAGCAGCGAGAGGGCGCCGGCCGCGCAGAGCCCGACCGCCGCGACGACCGCCAGAACGCCGAGGCGCCGGCGCCGGGGAGCCGTGTCCCCGCCCGCCCGCGCCGAAGCCGGCGTCGGCGCTGAGACGCGCGCGGCGGGCGCCGCGCCTTGCTCCGGCGCGACCTCGAGCTTGCCCGGATCGGCGACGCCTTTCTGCTGCAGGCGCGCCGCCACTTCCTCCGGGGCGAGCAGGAATTGCAGCCCGGCCTCGCCTTCGCGCTGCCAGACCACCTTGGCGCCGAGCGCGTCGAGCTGCTTCAGCATCAGCGTCAGCTCATCGCCGGTCGCGACCGGCGCATCGAACTTGAGCCGCGCGCCGCCGACGGAGAAGTCGACGATCATGCCTTCGAAGCGCTGGCCCCGCACTTCGACGGTGGCCGCCCAGAGCAGCCGCTTGCGCTCGAAACGCCGGCGCTCCTTCAACCGCTCGCCGAACTCGGTCACCTGCTGCAGCAGGGTCTTGGCATCGGTGATCGGCTCGTCGGGCATGCTCCGCTCCTTGCGCGCCCGCTGAGGCGAGCCGCTATCACGGCGCAGGAGCCTAACCCCGAAGTCTTACCTTTTATTACTGGAACTGGCGTCTTTTTTAGAGATCGCCGCGCATTCACTTAAAATCTGTCAGACTTGCGCGGCAAGGCGCCAAGATTTCATGATGGTCGCAAGATGTCGCAATAGTCTTTCTTTCGCTTCTAGGATCGGTGTCGGGGAGTGGTGCGGGCACCTACGGCCGCAAGCGGCGCTGGCGTGCGGCCGGGGCAACCTGCTCTCCTCGCCGCTGTCAGGCTCGCTTCGCCTCGACGGGACGAAGCTGCCGCCCGACGCTGCGCGTGATGCAGAGGAGCGTTGCCGGCTTCTGAACGATGACGCGGTGCCAGATGCCGCGCGGCACGAGGCAGGCATTGCTCGGCCGCAAGCTGTGATTGCGCTCGACATCGCCTTCCTGCAGCACGAAGTCGACGGCGCCGGACAGGAGATAGAAGAGGGCATCGCCCTGGGGATACATCTCCCAGTTGGCCCAATCGCGCGCCTGCGCCAGGGTCCAGACCAGCCATCCCTGGCCAAGCGCCGGCTGCGCCGCAAACCGCGCCCAGAAATCGGTGCCGGCTTCGACCGGCACCAAGCTGCCGCCGTCGAGGAGCTGGGCATAGCGGGCGCCGAGATCGACCACCATGCTTTGCCGCGGCTTCGCCGCCTCCGGCTTTGCCGGCACCGGCGGCTTGCGCGGATCGGGTGTCTTGGTGTCAGCCATATCTTTCGGCTCCTGTTCAAACGTCGTGCACGTCGAGGATGCCCGGCAACGACTTCACCGCCGCGCGCACCCTCGGGCTGATCTTGAAGCCGCCGGGCAGCAGGATCTCGATCTCGCGTGCCGGCGGCACCGGCACCACCACCGTGACCCGGCCGCGGCCGCCGGTCTCGCGCTGCATCAGCCCGCGCAGCGGCGCCAGCGCGTCGCCTTCGCCGAGAAACACCTTGAGGCCGGCCGCCGCCTGGGCGACGACGCCGTCGAGCGGCTCGGCGCGCTGCGCCGTGAGGCGCAGCGTCTCTTCCTCGGCACGGACATCGACATGCACCATCAGGGGCTGCCCGCCATCGAGCAGCGGCCGCACCTCGCTCAGCACCTCGGAGAACATCATCACCTCGAAGACGCCGCTCGCATCCGACATCTGCACGAAGGCAAAGCGGCTGCCGCGCGCCGAGGTGCGCTCCTTGCGGCCGATGACGACGCCGGCGAGTTTGAAGCGGGTGGACCCGCCGGCGGTAAGCCGCGCCGGCAGATCGGCAAAGCGCACCACGCCGATGCGCTCGAGGCTCCTGCCGTAGGCATCGAGCGGGTGGCTGGAGAGATAGAAGCCGATGGCGTCGAACTCATGCTGCAGCCGCTCGATCGGCGGCCAGTCCTGCACCACCGGCAGGCTCGCGCCGCGCGCCCCCGGCGCGTCGCCATCGCCGAACAGGTTGACCTGCTGGCTCTCGCGCTCGCTGGCGGCGGCGGCGGCATGGCGCAGCAGCAGCTCCGACGCGGCGAAGGTCTGGGCGCGGTTGCGGTTGAGCCCGTCGAAGGCGCCGGCCTTGGCGAGGCATTCGAACTGGCGCCGGTTGAAGCTCTTGACGTCGAGCCGGCGCGCGAGGTCGAAGAGGTCGCGGAAGGGTCCCCGCGCGGCTCGCTCCTCGACGAGCTGGCGCATCGCCTGCGCGCCGACGCCCTTGACCGCGGCGAGCGCGTAGCGGATCGCCATGCCTTGCGGGGTGCTTTCGACGGCGAACGCGACGTTGGAGCGGTTGATGTCGGGTGGCAGCAGCTTGATCCCGAGGCGGTCGCATTCGCCGCGGAAGACGTTGAGCTTGTCGGTATTGCCGAGGTCGAGGGTCATCGACGCGGCGATGAACTCGACGGGATGGTTGGCCTTGAGATAGGCGGTCTGATAGGCGACCAGCGCATAGGCGGCGGCGTGCGACTTGTTGAAGCCGTAGCCGGCGAACTTCGCCACCTGCTCGAAGATGTGCTCGGCGACGCGCTCGGCGACGCCGCGCGCGACCGCGCCGTCGATGAAGGCCTTGCGCTGCGCGTCCATCTCCGCCTTGATCTTCTTGCCCATGGCGCGGCGCAGCAGGTCGGCGCCGCCCAGCGAATAGCCGCTGAGCACCTGCGCGATCTGCATCACCTGCTCCTGATAGATCATGATCCCGTGGGTTTCCGTCAGGATCGGCTCGAGCGAGGGATGGAGGTAGTCGGCGCGCTCTTGGCCGTGCTTCACCGCGATGTAGCGCGGGATGTTCTCCATCGGGCCGGGGCGATAGAGGGCGTTGACGGCGATGATGTCTTCGAAGCGGTCGGGACGCAGCTTGCGCAGCGCGTCACGCATGCCGGCACCTTCAAGCTGGAACACGCCCACCGTGTCGCCGCGGCCGAGCAGCTCGAAGGTCGGCGGGTCGTCGAGCGGCAGCGCCGCGAGATCGAGCGCCAAGCCACGCGCCTGCACGAGCTCGATGGCGCGCGCCAGAACCGTCAGCGTCTTGAGCCCGAGAAAGTCGAATTTCACCAGGCCGGCAAGCTCGACGTATTTCAGGTTGAACTGCGTCACCGGCATGTCGGAGCGCGGATCGCGGTAGAGCGGCACCAGCTCGTCGAGCGGCCGGTCGCCGATGACCACGCCGGCGGCATGGGTCGAGGCGTGGCGATAGAGGCCCTCGAGCTTCAGCCCGATGGCGATCAGCCGCGCGACGCTCTCGTCGGCGTCGCGCATCTGCTGCAGCTGCGGCTCGCCGTCGATCGCCTGCTGCAGCTTCACCGGGTTGGCGGGGTTGTACGGCACGAGCTTGCACAGCCGGTCGACCTGGCCGTAGGGCATCTCGAGCACGCGGCCGACATCGCGCAGCACCGCGCGCGCCTGCAGCGTACCGAAGGTGATGATCTGCGCCACCCGGTCGCGGCCATAGGTCCCCTGCACGTGCCGGATCACCTCGTCGCGGCGGTCCTGGCAGAAGTCGATGTCGAAATCCGGCATCGATACGCGCTCGGGATTGAGGAATCGCTCGAACAGCAAGCCGAAGCGCAGCGGATCGAGGTCGGTGATGGTGAGCGCCCAGGCGACCACCGAGCCCGCGCCGGAGCCGCGGCCGGGGCCTACCGGAATGCCCTCGCCCTTCGCCCACTGGATGAACTCGGCGACGATGAGAAAGTAGCCGGCAAAGCCCATTTTGACGATGACGTCGAGCTCGAAGTCGAGCCGCGCGCGATACGGGGCGGCGGTGGCGGCGCGCGCTTCTTCCGTCATCTCCGGCCGCCACAGCTGCGCGGCGAGGCGCTGCTCCAGCCCTTCGGCGGCAACGGCGCGCAGCTCCTCGGTCTCGCTGCGGCCGCTCGCCGTGGTGAAAGGCGGCAGGATCGGCTTGCGTGGCTGAGGCATGTAGGCGCAGCGCCGGGCAATCACCAGCGTGTTGTCCACCGCTTCCGGCAGGTCGGCGAAGAGCTGGCGCATCGCCGCCGGCGACTTGAAGTGGTGATGGGGCGTGAGGCGCCGGCGATTCGTCTCGCCCACCACCGTGCTCTCGGCGATGCAGAGCAGCACGTCATGCGCCTCGTAGAACTCGGGATCGGCAAAGAAGACGCCATTGGTGGCGACGAGCGGCAGCTCGTGGCGATAGGCGAGATCGATCAGCGCCGGCTCGATGCGGTCCTCGGCCGCAAGGCCATGGCGCATGAGCTCGACATAGAGCCGGCCGGGGAACAGCGCCGAAAGGCGCAGCAGCACCGCTTCCGCCGCCGCCGCCTGGCCTTCCAGCAGCAGCCGGCCGACCGGTCCCGCCGGTCCGCCGGTCAGCAGCAGCAGCCCTTCGCTCCGCCCCGCCAGCGCGTCGAGATCGAGCTGCGGCGGCTCGCCGCCTTCGGTCTCGAGGTAGGACTTGCTCACCAGCGTCAGCAGATTGCGATAGCCCTGCTCGCTCTGTGCCAGGAGGATGACCGAATCGGGCGGCGGCGCCGGTCCGGTCCGAACGGCGCGGCCGTTGCCGTCGCCGGCGGCGCGCCGGAGGCCGAGCTCGGTGCCGACGATCGGCTGCACGCCCGCGTCGCTGGCCGCGCCGGCGAATTCGAGCGCGCCGAAGAGATTGCCGCGGTCGGTGAGCGCGAGCGCCGGCATCGCATGGCGCTTGGCGAGGCCCACCAGCTCCTTGAGCTTGATCGCGCCCGCCGAGAGAGAATAGGCCGAATGTGCGCGCAAATGAACGAAATCGGCATGAGCCATGGAATCACCATGGCACAAGGCGGCGGCGGCGCAAGCGGATTTTCGCGGCGCGAGTCGGCGCGCGCGCCGGGCCGGCGGCCGCTCAGAAAGTGTGGCCGAAGATCCAGAAGAGCCCGCCCGACAGCATGATCGCCGCGGGCAAGGTCAGCACTGAGGCCATGATCATGTTGAGGATCGTCGACCATTGCCGGCCGGAGCGGTTGGCGGCCATGGTCCCGGCGACCCCCGCGCCGCTCAACCGCCCGGCGCGACGCGGGCGCGCGCTTCCGACCGCTCGACCACCACGCCTTCCTCGAGCGAGAGGATGCGGTCCATGCGCCGTGCGAGCTCGAGGTTGTGCGTCGCGATGACGGCAGCAAGTCCGGTGCGGCGGACAATGTCGACCAGCGCCGACATCACCTCGTCCGCAGTATGGATGTCGAGATTGCCGGTCGGCTCGTCGCCGAGCAGCACGCGCGGCCCGTTGGCGAGCGCGCGGACGATGGCGACGCGTTGCTGCTCGCCGCCGGACAGCCGCGCCGGGCGATGGTCGCCGCGCGCCGCGAGCCCGACCAGGGCGAGCAGCTCGAGCGCCCGCGCCCGCGCCTCGGCCTTGCTCTTGCCGGCGATCATCTGCGGCAGCATCACGTTCTCGATCGCCGAGAACTCCGGCAGCAGATGGTGGAACTGATAGACGAAGCCGAGCTGCGCGCGGCGGATCTGAGTGCGCTCGCTGTCGGACATGCCGCCGCAGCTGCGCCCGTCGAGCAGCACCTCGCCGCCGTCCGGCCGCTCGAGCAGCCCGGCAGTGTGGAGCAAGGTCGATTTGCCGGCACCCGACGGGCCCACCAGCGCCGCGATCTCGCTGGGAAAGATCGTGAGCGAGACGCCGCACAGCACCGGCAGCGGCGTCCCCGCCTGTTTATAGGTGCGGACGACGCCGCGCAGCTCCAGCGCCGGCGCGCGGGCGCGATCACTCATAGCGCAGCGCCTCGACCGGATCGAGCCGCGCCGCGCGCCAGGACGGGTAGATCGTCGCCAGCAAGGAAAGGCCGAAGGCCATGGCGAGCACCACCGCCACCTCGTGCGGGTCGATCCGCGCCGGGATCTGCGTCAGGAAGTAGATCTCGGCGTTGAACAGGTTGGTGCCGATGATCGACTGTACGAATTCGCGGATCTCTTCGATGTGCGTGGTGAAGAGGATGCCGAGCAAGAAGCCGAGGATGGTCCCGGCGATGCCGATGCTGGCGCCGCTCAGCATGAAGATGCGCAGGATCATGCCGCGCGTCGCGCCCATGGTGCGCAGGATGGCGATGTCGCGCGTCTTGTCCTTCACCAGCATGATCATGCTGGAGATGATGTTGAACGCCGCCACCAGGATGATGAGCGACAGGATGATGAACATGACGTTGCGCTCGACCTCGACCGCGCCGAAGAAGGCCGAGTTGCTCTGCTGCCAGTCGTAGACGCGGTAGCCGGCGCCGAGCTTCTCGAGAAGGGCGTAGCCTATGGCTTGCGCGTCGTCGGGACGGGTGACGAACACCTGTAGCGTATTGACGGCGTCCGGCAGCTGAAAGAAGAGCTGCGCCGCCGGCAGCGGCATGAAGATGATGGTGCTGTCGTATTCGTACATGCCGAGGTCGAAGGTGCCGGCGACCGTATAGGTCTTGACCCGCGGCACGCTGCCGAACGCGGTCGCGCGGCCGTTGGGCGAGAGCAGCGTCACCTGATCGCCCGGCTTGACGCCGAGCGTGAAGGCGAGCTTGTCGCCGAGCAGCACACTGTCGCCGCCGAAATGCTGCAGCTCGTCCGCGGGAATATGGGAGGCGAGCAGCGCCTGGCTGCTGAGGTCCGCTTCGCGCACGCCGCGCACCATGACCCCGGCGGAGCGGCCGCCGGCCGAGGCGAGGACCTGGCCTTCGATCAGCGGCTCGACGCTGACCACCCCCGGCGTCGCCTTCACCTTGGTGACGAGTGCGTCGAAATCGGGGATCGCTCCTTGCGCGGTGAAGACGCCGAGGTGGCCGTTGAGGCCGAGGATGCGGCTCAGCAGCTCGACGCGAAACCCGTTCATCACCGACATGACGATGATCAGCGTCGCGACGCCGAGCGTGATGCCGAGCAGCGAGAAGATGGCGATGACCGAGATGAACCCTTCCTGGCGGCGGGCGCGCAGGTAGCGGAAGGCAACCATGCGCTCGAAGGCGTCAAAGGCCATCACCGGCCTCCGAGAAGGTTCACTGCCGCGTCGGGGGAAAGTTCTTGGCGGGCGCCGCCCTTGCGCGTCTTCAGCTCGACCACGCCCTTGTCGAGCCCGCGCGGGCCGACGACGAGCTGGTAGGGAAGGCCGATCAGGTCCATCGCCGCGAACTTGGCGCCGGGGGAATCGTCGCGATCATCATAGAGCACCTCGACCCCGGCACGGGCGAGCTTGCCGTAGAGGTCCTCGGCCGCGGCGGCGCAGCGCGCATCGCCGGCGCGGAGATTGACCAGCCCGACGGCGAACGGCGCGACGCTCTCCGGCCAGATGATGCCGGCCTCGTCATGGCTCGCCTCGATGAGGGCGCCGACGAGCCGCGACACGCCGATGCCGTAGGAGCCCATCTCGACAGCGACGGGCTCGCCATGCGGCCCCGCCACCATCGCGTTCATCGGCTTCGAGTACTTCGTGCCGAAATAGAAGATCTGGCCGACCTCGATGCCGCGGGCCTCGCGGCGCCGCGCCTCCGGGACCCGCGCCGCGAACTCGGCCGGGTCATGCTTCTCGTCGGTCGCCGCATACCAGCCGGCGATGTAGTTCTGAACCTCGGGCGAGGCCGGATCGATGCTGTTCTCGTCGAGCTGGACGACGTCGCTGTCGTAGAAGAGCTGGCTCTCGCCGGTATCGGCCTGGACGTGGAACTCGTGGCTGAGGTCGCCGCCGATGGGGCCGGTATCCGCGCGCACCGGGATCGGCGTCAGCCCCATTCGCCTGAAGGTCTTCATATAGGCGACGAACATCTTGAAATAGGCGATGACCGCGGCGGGCTTGTCGAGATCGAAGGAGTAGGCGTCCTTCATCAGGAACTCGCGCCCGCGCATCACGCCGAAGCGGGGCCTCACCTCGTCGCGGAATTTCCACTGGATGTGGTAGAGGTTCTTCGGCAGGTCGCGATAGCTCTTGACCGTGTGGCGGAAGATGTCGGTGATCAGCTCCTCGTTGGTGGGGCCGTAGAGCATCGCCCGCTCGTGCCGGTCGGTGATGCGGAGCATCTCCTTGCCGTAATCCTCATAGCGCCCGCTTTCCTGCCAGAGCTCCGCCGGCTGGAGCGTCGGCATCAGCAGTTCGAGCGCGCCCGCGGCGTCCTGCTCTTCGCGGACGATCTGCTCCACCTTGCGCAGCACGCGCAGGCCCAGCGGCAGCCAGGAATAGATGCCGGCGCTCGATTGGCGGACCATGCCCGCGCGCAGCATCAGGCGATGCGAGACGATCTGGGCCTCGCTCGGCGTCTCGCGCAGCAGCGGCAGGAAATAGGCGGAAAGACGCATGGGACCTCGGGGCTGCCGCGAGAAGCGCCGGACTGTAGGGAAGCGAGCGCGCGATGTCTACGCGGCGCGGGCGCTACCGCTGCTTCGCGTCCCGGCACGCCGCGGCCAGCATGCTCTGCTCGTTGGCGGCGAGCGGCACGCCGTTGAGATAGGCGCGGCCGTTTTGCACCGTGATCACGCCGGTCATTGCCTTGCCGTGGAAGAAGCTCGAATTGGCAGGCGCGCCGTAGCGCTTCGCGAGGTCTGGGCGGATCGCGATCGGCACGTCGCCGGCGCCGAGCGGCGAGGCCGAGCCCGGCAGGTCCGCCGGCGCTACCGGCCGCCCCTCGACATCGACGCCGGGCGTGTAGTCGGCACCGGGGACCGCCGGTTCACCCGCGGCGAGGCTCGGGCAGAGGTCCGACGACATGACCATGCGCCCGTCCTTGGACACGGCCACTCCGCCGGGAGGCGGGGGCGGCATGTCCTCGACCCCCGGCGGCGGGGTCACCGCCGTCTGCGCCAGGGCCGGCAGCGACAGGAGCGCGATGACCGCGGCAAGGATCAGGCGAGCCATGGGGGCCGATGATAGCGGGCTGGTCGTAGGACCGAAACCCGGCCATCATCCGCCCGATCCAAGGGGGGACCATGCTCGAGCGCTATTTCCACCTGGCCGACAACGGGACGACGCTTCGCACCGAGGTGGTGGCGGGCGTCACCACCTTCCTCACCATGGCCTACATCATGTTCGTCAACCCGGCGATCCTGGGCGATGCCGGGATGGATCGCGGCGCCGTCTTCGTCGCCACCTGCCTCGGCTCTGCCATCGGCACGCTGATCATGGCGCTCTATGCCAACTACCCGCTGGCGCTGGCACCGGGCATGGGGCTCAACGCCTATTTCACCTATGGCGTGGTCAAGGGTATGCACTACCCCTGGCAGGTGGCGCTGGGCGCCGTGTTCCTGTCGGGCGTGCTGTTCCTGGTGCTGAGCCTGACGCGCGTGCGCGGCTGGATCGCCGACGCCATCCCGCGCTCGCAGAAGCTGGCGATCTCGGCGGGGATCGGCCTCTTCCTCGGCATCATCGCCCTCAAGAATGCCGGCATCGTCACCGGCGATGCCGAGACGCTGGTGACGCTCGGCAATCTCAAGGCGCCGGCGACCGTGCTGGCCGTGCTGGGCTTCCTCGGCATGGTGGCGCTCGACGCGCGGCGCGTTCCCGGCGCCATCATCATCGCGGTTCTGGCGACGACGATCGCCGGCGTGCTGCTCGGCGTCTCGCCCTTCGCCGGCGTCTTCGCGCTGCCGCCGAGCCTCGCCCCCACCTTCCTCCGGCTCGACCTCTCCGGCACGCTCCATATCGGCCTCGTCACCATCGTCTTCGCCTTCTTCTTCGTCGATCTCTTCGACAATACCGGCACGCTGGTGGGGGTCGCCTGGCGCGCCGGCCTCATCGACCGCGACGGACGGATCCCGCGCCTCGGGCGCGCCTTCATCGCCGACAGCGTTGCAACGATTGCGGGAGCCTTACTCGGTACCTCGACCGTCACGAGCTATATCGAGAGCGCCGCGGGGGTTCGCGCCGGCGGGCGCACCGGGCTGGTCGGGCTGGTGGTTGCCGCGCTCTTTCTGCTGAGCCTCTTTCTTGCGCCGCTCGCGGGCACGGTGCCGGGCTATGCGACGGCCCCTGCCCTGTTCTTCGTCGCCTGCCTGATGACGCGCGGCCTCGCCGAGATCGACTGGCAGGACGTGACCGAGTATGCCCCGGCGGTGGTGACCGCGCTGGCCATGCCGTTGACCTTCTCGATTGCCAACGGCATCGCCTTCGGCTTCATCGCCTATGCGGCGGTGAAGCTCCTGGCCGGACGGGTGCGCGAAGCGGGATCGGCCGTCCTCGTGCTCGGCGCTCTGTTCCTCCTCAGATTCATCGTCCTCTGAGCTTCATCACGCTCTGAGCGCCTCCATCCCTCTTTTTCGCGTGCCCCTCAACCAGAATTTAGATGACGGCCGATGCGGAGTTTCGTACACTCCCTTCCGGCAAAATTCGCGAGGCGGAGACGCGACAGGCCCAGGTTTAGGGAGGAACTGCCGTCAAGCAAGGGCCACGGGGCTGCCCCCCACATAAAGCCAAGCTTGACAGCATCGCGCTAGGCAAGATCAGTTTCTGATCTTGCCTTATTTTTTGGCGGAAGAGGATCTTTTGGCGGAAGAGGCTGCGCGGAGCCCCTCACCCGTCATCGGCGAGACGGGCACCGCCCTCTGCCACGGTGGATCGAGCGCGCTAATTTTCTGGTATACAGGACACCACTCTTGATGCGCCCCCGGCAGATAGCCGAGGCTCATCAGGAACTCGCCGACGATCTCGCCGCCGGTGAAGCGGAAGGTGTTCTTGAACAGCTTCACCCACTCCGCCTTGGGCCGCGGATGATGCGCATCGAGCCAGGCGGCGAACGAGCCGTGGCTGTCGCGGATCTCGACGAGGCGCTTGGCATTGTCGATCGCGGCGTCGATCTTCAGGCGATTGCGGATGATGCGCGCATCGGCCATCAACCGCCGGTGGTCCCGGGCGCCGAAGCGGGCGACGCGGTCGATGTCGAAGCCGGCAAAGGCCTCGTTGAAAGCCGCGCGCTTCATCAGGATGGTGAGCCAGGAAAGCCCGGCCTGGTTGATCTCCAGCACCAGCCGCTCGAACAGCACCCGGTCCTCGCGCGCGGGAAAGCCGTACTCGCCCTCGTGATAGGGACCGTGGAACGGGTGCGCGGGCGCGGCCGCGCAATAGCTGGCGCTCATAGGTGGCGGAAACTGATGAGGTTGGCACGGACCAGGGCGAAGGCAACGAGCCAGATCGCCACCGCAACCAAGGTGGTGATCCCGACCTTGCGCCAGAGCCGCGGATTGGCGGGCGCGCCGGCGGCATGGCCGATATCGCTGTGCTCCACCGGCTTCACCCCGAACGGGAGCACCGCGAACAACACCACCCACCAAATCAGGATAAAGCTGGCGACAGCCTCGAACCAGTTCATCGGTCTCTACCAGATGCTTTGTCGGTCGCTCGTAGTCTAATTGAAATGCAGGCCGCCGCTGAGCGCAATCGTCTGGCCGGTCATGTAGGCGTTGCCGATGACCATGAGCACCGCGTGCGCCACTTCCTCCGCCGTGCCGAGCCGGCCCGCAGGGATTCTCGAAGCGGGGTTGCCGCCGAGCGCGCCGATCATCTCCGTCGCGATGAGCGAGGGAGCGACGGCATTCACGGTGACACCCTCCTTGGCGAGCCGGGCGGCATAGCCTCGGGTGAGCCCTTCCAGTCCGGCTTTGGACGCATTGTAATGCACGCCAACGCCACCGGCGCCGCGCGCCGCCCCCGATGAGATATTGACGATCCGCCCCCATTTCCGCGCGCGCATGCCGGCGAGCACGGCCTCGGTGCAGAGGAAGGCGGATTTGAGATTGACCGCGATCGTCCGATCGAAATCCTCCTCACGCAAATCGTCGAGCCCGCGCGGGATGGCGATGCCGGCGTTGTTGACGAGGATGTCGATCGGTCCGAGCTCGCGTTCGACGCGCGCGATCATCGCCGCAACCGGCGCGCGCAAGGACACATCGGCGGGGACGGCGACCGCGCGGCGTCCCTGGGCGCGGATCGCCGCGACAACCGCCTCCGCCTCCTCGACCCGCTCGCGGCAATTCACGGCGATAGAGGCTCCGGCTTCGGCCAGGGCAAGAGCGATGGCGCGGCCGATGCCGCGGGACCCGCCTGTGACCAGGGCAATGCGCGCGTTCAGTTCCATTCCGCTCGGTTGCGATCCTTTTGGCTCAAATCGGCCGGTCGTCCTTGGCGCAAGCCGTCAGCGCAAACCGGGGAATTAGACCTGCTCCAGCTCGACCAGCGTGCCGCAGAAATCCTTGGGGTGGAGGAAGAGAACCGGCTTGTCGTGGGCGCCGATCTTGGGCTCGCCGTCGCCGAGCACGCGCGCTCCCTCGGCCTTGAGCCGGTCGCGCGCGGCGATGATGTCGTCGACCTCGTAGCAGACGTGATGCATGCCCCCGTCGGGATTGCGCGCCAGGAAGTTGCGCACCGGCGAGTGCTCGCCATAGGGCTCGAGCAGCTCGATCTTGGTGTTGGCGAGGGTGACGAAGACCACGGTGACGCCGTGCGGCGGCAAGGTCACCGGCTGCGACACGCTGGCGCCGAGAGTGCCGCGATAGACCGCGGCCGCCTTCTTCACGTCCGGCACGACGATAGCGACGTGGTTGAGCCTGCCGATCATGGTCCGCTCCCGCCGATCCGCACCAGATGTACTTCCGTCACCGGCTTTTTTCCATGCCAGGCGCGCAGCGAACGGCGGACCGCGAGCCGGGCCGCCTCGCGCAGCGCGGCATCGTCGCGC
>DASQSR010000051.1:0-3947 GCA_035642295.1 Allostellaceae bacterium
GCCCCGGACATAGTCGCGATTGCGCGCGCTGGCGGTGGTGATGACCGTGGCGCCCAGGTGCTTTCCGAGCTGGATGGCGAAGCCGGCGACGCCGCCGGCGCCGCCCTGAATGAGGATGGTCTCGCCGGCGCGGAGCCGCGCCGTGTCCTCGAGCGCAGAGAGCGCGGTGAGGCTGATGAGCCCCAGTGCCGCCGCCTCGACATGGCCGAGGGCCGCGGGCTTCTTCGCGACGATCGCCGCCTTGATCGCGAGCTTCTCGGCATAGGCGCCTTCCTTGCCCTGATCGAGGACGCCGAAGACGGCATCGCCCGGAGCGAGATCGGTGACATCAGGCCCCAGCGCGCTGACGACGCCCGAGAAGTCGCGGCCGAGGATGTGCGGGAAGCGGATGTCGCTGTAGCGGCTGGTGCCGAGCCGGACCTTGTAGTCGGCGGCGTTGACGCTCGCGGCGTGGATGTCGACGACGATCTCGCCCGGCCCGGCGACGGGGTCGGGCGCATCGCCGTAGCGCAGCATCTCCGGGCCGCCATAGCCGGTCAGCAGCACCGCTTTCATGAGGCGTCTCCTTGCGGGTGGGTGCAAGGCATTGCAGCGCGCGGCGGGGGCCGGTGCAAGGGTTCGCTGCAAATCTGTTGTGCGCCCTTCGACGGGCTCAGGGTGAGGTGTATTCTTTGTGGCCCTAGGCAAAACCCCGGGCGCACAATCTGCTAGCACTCAGGAGGGGAGGATGATCGAGGAGATGCGGGACATCGCCACGGCGGCGGGGGCGATGGAGACTTTCATCTGCCGGCCGGAGCGCGGCGGCGCTTATCCGGCGGTGTTCTTCCTGATGGACGCGCCGGGCATCCGCGCGGAGCTGCACGACATGGCGCGGCGGCTCGCCACGGTCGGGTATTGCGTGCTGCTGCCCAATCTCTACTACCGCTTCGGGCGCGACACGAAATACGGGCCCGACGTTCTGGAGCATGGCAGCGCCGAGCATACGCGCATGCGCGCGGTGCGCACCCGGATGACGATCCCGCCGGTGATGGAGGATGTGGCGGCGCTGCTGCGCTTTGCCGATGGCAGCGGCTATGCGACGCCGGGACCGGTCGGGTGCCACGGCTATTGCATGAGCGGTCCTTATGCGCTGGCGGCCGCGGCGCGCTATCCCGAGCGCATTGCCGCGGCGGCGTCCTTCTATGGCACCTGGCTCGTCAGCGACGCGGTCGAAAGCCCGCATTTGAGCCTCGGCAAGGCCAAGGGCGAGCTCTACATCGCCTGCGCCGAGCATGACGATCTGGCGCCGCCGGCGATGGTCGAGGAGCTGCGGCGGCTGTTCCAGCAAGCCGGCAGCCCGGGCGAGCTCGAGATCTATCCCGGCGTCCATCACGGCTTCGCCTTCCCCGAGCGCCGCATCTACGACAAGCCGAGCGCCGAGCGTCATTGGGAGCGGCTCATCGCGCTCTACCGCCGCCGCCTCGGGTGACGGGAAGCGCTCAGCCGGGTGCGAGGTGCTGGAGCTTGGGCATGACCTCCTGGGTGAGGAGCTCCATGGAATGGAGCCAGGCCTTGGGGTTCTCGACGTAATCGAAGCCGAAGAGCAGGATCGCACCGAAGCCGCCGAGCTCGTGATAGACCTCTTCGAGGCGCTGGGCGACGGTGCGCGGCGAGCCCACCACCCAGTTGTGCCGGCCACAATACTCCGGCGTCACCTCGCTGTCGGCGACATCGGGGCTGTGCTTCAGATATTCCTTGAAGCCGAAGGCGCCGAGCAGCGGCAGGAAATACTCGCCATACATCCGCCCCATCATGCCGCCGACGGAGAGCCGCCAGGCTTCCTCGTCGGTGTCGGCGACGAAGATCTCGCGGACGATGCGCCATTCGCGGCGGCTGGGCTGGCGGCCGCTGCGGCGTGCGCCGGCCTCGACGCTGTCCCAGTGGCTCGCGACATAGGCGGGGTTGAGATTGAGGCTCATCGGGATGAAGCCGCGCTCGCCGGCGAGCTTCAGCGTGTCCGAGTTCTTGGAGAGGCCGGCGACGCCGATCGGCGGGTGCGGCGTCTGCAACGGCTTCAGGTGCGGGCGCAGCATGCCCAGCATCTCGTCCGGCCGGTCCACCTTCCAGAACTTGCCTTCGTAATGGAAGGGGCCGGTCGCGCTCCACAGCTTCAGGATGATGTCGAGCGATTCCCGCGTCATGTCGCGATTGACGCCCGACATGCCGTCGACGTTGAACATCGCCCAGTCGCTCGGCAGGCCGCTCGCCGCGACGCCGAAATTGAGCCGGCCCTGCGACAGGTGGTCGAGCATCGCAACGCGATTGGCGAGCTCCGCCGGGTGATGATAGGGGAGGAGGAAGCCGCCCGGGCCGATGCGCATGCGCTGGGTCTGCAGGAGCGCCTGTGCCACCAACAGGTCCGGCGCGGGATGCGGCTCCCACGGCGCGGTGTGATGCTCGCCGATCCAGGCTTCGCTGAAGCCCAGCTCGTCGGCCCAGCGCAGGACCTGCAGATCCCATTGCTGGCCGTCATAGAGACTTCTCTCCGGCGGATGAGAGGGCATGGTGAAGAGCCCGAGTTCCATCGCGTCCTCCCGGCGTCGTTTTCGTCTGCCGGATCAGCCTAAGCCCAATCGGCGCGCGAGTCTCGGCTTCCGGAACGATGCGGGCAGGCGTGAAGCGCGCAGGAGCGCGGCGCGACGCAACCCATGCGTTCGCGCCGTCGCCCCGCCGAGCTACCGTTACGTTGTGGGGGTTTCCGATCAGCCGCCGTCGCGCGCCAGATCAAAGGCGAAGAAACCATCGCTGTCGTTGGGCCGTTGCAGCACCTCCGGGTGGCGCAAGGTGCGGACCGCATCGCTGTAGCCCGACCGCCAATGCTCCGCCATGGTCCTGTGCGAAAACTCGTAATCCTTGAAGTCTCCCGCGAAGCTCTTCCTATAGGCCAAGTGAATGACGTTGTAGACTTTCTCGTCTGCTTCCGCGGCGAGCGTCTGCACCTCGGGAGTCTCCAGCAACTCCTTGGGCATCTTGGCCAACAGCCTGGCGGTCGCGTGGCGGAAGGTCTGCACCTTCTTGAACTGGTCCGTCGACTTCCGAATCCGGCTGGAGAAAAGGATATCCTTCTCGCGCACCTCGCTCTCGACAAAGTCGCGCGGAAGGTCCCCGCGGGCGCACCACACATCCACATGGAAGGCGAGCGTGTCCTTTCGCGGCAGGGTGTCCAGCACCCATTGCAGCGGCGTATTGGAGACGAGACCGCCGTCCCAATAGTACCTGCCGCCGATCTTGATCGCGGGAAGCGCAGGCGGCCGCGCGCCGCTGGCCATGATATGCTCCGGGCCGATCTGGCCTGTGGTGTTGTCGAAGCGAACGACATTGCCGGTACGTACATTGACGGCGCAGGCACTAAAGCGCGTCGCACCGGCATTGATCAGGTCAAAATCCACCAAGCGCTCGAGGGTCGATTTCAGCGGGGCGATGTCGTAGTAGCTGAGGGTTTCGAGTGCGCTGTTCCGACGGAGGTAGGGAGGCGGCACACGCAGCTTGAAAAGGCCTGTAGCGCCGCCAAACACGTAGTCCGCCGAGCGCCCGAAATTCACGAGCCTGTTGAATTCGTCGCTGATCTTCGAGCCCGCGAAATAACTCACCCCGAACGGGGGCTCGCTGACGGTTTCCCAGAACTCGCGCAATCGGTCGACGCGCCGTTCCGGGGGATTGCCGGCGATCAGGGCCGCGTTCACGGCGCCGATCGCAATTCCGGCGACCCAATCCGGATGCAAATTCCTCACCGCCAGAGCCTGGTATGCGCCGGCCTGATACGACCCGAGTGCCCCGCCGCCCGAAAAGGTCAGCGCTATGCGCTCGAACGGCGGACGCTGAGCCGCCAGCTCAGTTGGTCGCCGCAACGGCGTCGGCGAGGAGATCGGCTGCGACGTTGCCGTCGATACCATCTGCGCAAGGGTCCT
>DASQSR010000052.1:0-15705 GCA_035642295.1 Allostellaceae bacterium
TAGGCCTCGTAGGTCCGGGGAAAGCCGCTCCGTCCGACGCCGAAGATGAGCCGCCCGTCGCTGATCTGGTCGAGCGTTGCCGCCTCCTCGGCGAGGCGGAGCGGGTGGCACAGCGGCAGCACCTGGACGGCGGTGCCGATCTTCATGCGTCGGGTGCGCGCGGCAATGGCGCTGCCGATCAGCAGCGGCGCCGACAGCACCGAGCGCTCGCGGGCGAAGTGCAGCTCGGCGAGCCACATCGCGTCGAGCCCCCAGCGCTCCGCCGCGTCGACCTCGGCGAAGGAATGGGCGAAGGCCGCCGCCTCGCTCTCGCCCGGCGACCACTGAAATTCGTGGAACATGCCGAATTCCATCGGCGCTCCTCCCGGCCCGGCCCGTCTTCGCGGGCACCCGACCTTGCGTTAACGGGAGCAGCCTAAGGCCAATTCCGCCGCGAGTCTCGCTTTTGCTGCGCGCGGCAGGGTCGGCCTATTGCGCCGCCTCGCTGGTCGCGAGCCGCACCAGCTTGATCTTCTTGCCGGCCGCGGTCAGCGCCAGGCGCCCATGCTTCAGGTCGAGCGCGTCCTTGCCGAAGAGCTCGGCGCGCCAGCCCTGGAGCGCCCGCACCGGCGCCGCATCGTCGGCGGCGATCATTTCCAGGTCCTCGGTATCGGCGACCAGCTTCTGCGCCACGTCGTGCTCTTCCGAGCGCAGCTTCAGCAGCACGCGCAGGAGGTCGACCAGCGGGCCGATCCCCGGCGGCGGCTCGCGCCGCGGCGGCGGTGCGGGATAGTCGCCTTCGGGCAGCGCCTGCGCCCGCTGCACCGTCGCCAGCAGCTCGGCGCCCATCCTGCCTTCGGCGAAGTTGCGCCCGAGCCCCCGCGTCCGCGCCAGATCCGCCACCGTGGCGGGGGCGTGCGCCGCGATCTCCAGCACGGATTCATCGCGCAGCAGCCGGTTGCGCGGCAGGTTGCGCTGCTGCGCCGCGGTCTCCCGCCAGGCGGCGAGCTCGCGCACCAGGGCCAGCATCTTGCGGTTGTTGGTGCGCAGCTTGAAGCGCCGCCAGGCCTCCTGCGGGTCCTGCCGGTAGGTCGCCGGATCGGTCAGCACCGCCGTTTCCTCGGCGAGCCAATGGGCGCGGCCGGTCTTGGCGAGGCGCTGGGCGAGCTTCTCGTAGACGGTGCGCAGCGGCACCACGTCCATGAGCGCGTATTGCAGCTGCCGGTCGCTGAGCGGCCGGTGCGCCCAGTCGGTGAAGCGCGAGGACTTGTCGATATGCGCCCCGGCGAGCCGCCCGGCCAGGGTCTCGTAGCTGACCGCGTCGCCGAAGCCGCAGACCATGGCGGCGACCTGCGTGTCGAAGAGCGGCGCCGGCACCGCGCCGGCGAGGTTGACGAAGATCTCGATGTCCTGCCGCGCCGCATGGAAGACCTTCAGCACCTTCGGGTCGGCCATCACGGCGAGCAGCGGCGCGAGGTCCATGCCGGGCGCCAGGGGGTCGATCACCGCCGCCGCCTCGGGCCCGGCGATCTGCACCAGGCAGAGCTGCGGCCAGTAGGTCTTGTCCCGCATGAACTCGGTGTCGACGGTAATGTACTCGGCGCGGCTCTGCTCCAGGCAGAAAGCGGCCAGCGCCGCGGCGGACTCGATCACTTGCATTGGCACCCTATACACCGAAAGTTGCGCCCGGCAAACTGCCGCCCCGCCGCTTGACAAACGCGGCGCCAGCCTGTGTCTTCCGCTTTCGCCTAGCCGGAGCCGGTAATCCCTCATGCACGCCTATCGCACTCATACCTGCGGCGCGCTGCGCCTTGTCGATGCCGGCCGCTCGGCGCGGCTCGCCGGCTGGGTCCATCGCAAGCGCGACCACGGCTCGCTGCTGTTCGTCGACCTGCGCGACCATTACGGCATTACTCAGTGCGTCATCGACCAGTCGAGCCCGCTGTTCCAGGCGGCGGACAGCCTCCGGCTCGAGAGCGTCATCAGCTTCACCGGCACGGTGGTGCGCCGCTCGCCCGAAACGGTCAATCCCAAGCTGCCCACCGGCGAGATCGAGCTGCAGATCGCCGAGCTCGCCGTGCTCTCCGAGGCCGAGCCGCTGCCGCTGCCGGTCAACACCGAGGCCGACTATCCCGAGGAGATGCGCCTGCGCTATCGCTTCCTCGATCTCCGGCGCGAGGGCGTTCACGCCAACATCGTGCTGCGCTCCCAGGTGATCTCCTCGATCCGCCGGCGCATGACCGAGCAGGGCTTCATGGAGTTCCAGACGCCGATCCTGACGGCGAGCTCGCCCGAGGGCGCGCGCGACTATCTCGTGCCGAGCCGGCTCCATCCCGGCAAGTTCTACGCGCTGCCGCAGGCGCCGCAGCAGTTCAAGCAGCTGCTGATGGTGTCGGGGTTCGACCGCTATTTCCAGATTGCCCCCTGCTTTCGCGACGAGGCGAGCCGCGCCGACCGCTCGCCGGGGGAGTTCTACCAGCTCGATTTCGAGATGTCGTTCGTGACGCAGGAGGACGTCTTCGCGGCGATCGAGCCGGTCCTTCACGGCGTTTTCGTCGAGTTCGGCCGCGCCCGCCCGGTGACGGCGCCGCCTTTCCCGCGCATCGCCTATGACGAGGCGCTGCTCCGCTACGGCACCGACAAGCCGGATTTGCGCAATCCGCTGGTCATCGTCGAGGCCGGGGAGGTGTTCCGCGGCTCCGGCTTCAAGGTCTTCGCCGGCGCCGTCGAGGGCGGCGGCGTGGTGCGGGCCATCGCCGTGCCGGGCGCGGCCGCCCAGCCGCGCAGCTTCTTCGACCGGCTCAACGACTGGGCGCGCGGCGAGGGGGCGCCCGGCCTCGGCTACATCGTCTTCGCCGAAGGCGCGGCCAAAGGTCCCATCGCCAAGTTCCTCGACGAAGGACGGCTCGAGCGGCTGAAGACCGTCGCCGGCCTCAAGGACGGCGATGCCGTCTTCTTCGTCTGCGACCAGAAGGCGGCGGCCGCGAAGCTCGCCGGCGCGGCGCGCACCCGCATCGCGCAGGAGCTCGGCCTCATCGCCCAGAACGAGTTCCGCTTCTGCTGGATCGTCGATTTCCCGATGTTCGAGTTCAACGAAGAGACCAAGCAGATCGACTTCAGCCACAATCCGTTCTCGATGCCGCAGGGCGGCCTCGAGGCGCTGACGACGCAGGACCCGCTGACGATCAAGGCCTATCAGTACGACATCGTCTGCAACGGCGTCGAGCTCAGCTCCGGCGCCATCCGCAACCACCGCCCCGATATCATGTACAAGGCCTTCGCCATCGCCGGCTATTCCGCCGCCGAGGTCGAGGCGCGGTTCGGCGGCATGCTCAACGCCTTCAAATTCGGCGCGCCGCCCCATGGCGGCTCGGCGCCGGGCATCGACCGCATCGTCATGCTGCTCGCCGACACGCCCAACATCCGCGAGGTCGTCGCCTTCCCGATGAACCAGCAGGCCGAGGATCTGCTGATGCAGGCGCCTTCCGAGGTGCCGCCCGAGCGTTTGCGGGAGCTGCATATCCGCCTGGCGTTGCCGCCGGCGGCGAAGAAGGGCTGAGCCGGCGCGCCGCAGCGGCGCTCAGCGCGCACTCACCAAATCGTCGGCGTCGCGGCCATTGCGTTTTTGCGCGTACATCGCCATGTCCGCCCGGTGCAGCAGCGCCTCGGGATCCTCGCCGCCTTCGAACGCGGTAAGACCGAAGCTGGCGCTCATCGGGATCGGCGTGCTGTCGACCACCGGCGGCGTCGCATCGAGAGCGCGGACCAGGGCGGCGCATTTGCGCCGGGCGTTGGCGAGGCTGGCGCCGATCAGCAGCAGCGCGAACTCGTCGCCGCCGAGCCGGGCGACGACGTCGTTCTTGCGCACGCGGCGGCGCAGCGCGTCCGCCACCTGACGCAGCACTTCGTTGCCGGCGCGATGGCCGTAGAGGTCGTTGACCGCCTTGAAGCCGTCGAGATCGCAGACGATCAGCACGCCGCGCGGACCGCCGCGCGCCGCCGCTGCCAGCGCGCGCATCAGCTCGAGACCGAAGCCGCGCCGGTTGAGCACCGCGGTGAGCTCGTCGGTAACCGAGAGGCCCTCCAGATAGGCAAGGCGCTCCTCGAGGTCGGCAATGCGCTGCTCCGCGGCCGCGGCCGCCGCCAGCGCCCAGTCGAGCAGCGCCGGCTGGTCGTCCGGCGCGGGAGGAGCGGCCGGCAGGAGCCGCGCAACGCCGCGCTCGTCGGTGTGCCAGCGGTTCTCAGCAGAAAGAGGCATTGTCGTTGTCCGCGTCGTCCTTTTGTCTTGCCGAGTATTTCCGCAAAATGCGTGCCAAGGCGCGCCGCGCGAAAAACCCAGGCTTTCCGCCAGCCTCCGCTCGGCAAAACCTGCCGCAGGGCAGAAGCTGCCGGCAGGGCGCGCCGATGCCGCGCCTTGGCGCGAGGGCGCGCTACTACCTTCGCTGTGCGAAGCGTGACATACTTGGATCGCTGCCTTCCTTCCGACGCTTGGGATTTCTGGTGATGATCGTTCCGCCGGCCCGCCTTGTTGCACTCGCCTGCCTCCTCTGTCTCGGCGCAGCGCCGGCGGCCCGCGCCGTCGACATCGCGCCTCACCGCGCGCTCTACAGCCTGACGCTCGCCCGGACCAAGTCCACCGGCGGCGTCGTCGCGGCGAGCGGCGCCATGGTCTATGAATGGGGCGAGACCTGCGACGGCTGGACGGTGCAGCAGCGCTTCCGCCTCCGGCTCGAATATGCCGAGCAGGACAATGTCGATGTGAACTCGACCCTCGTCAGCTGGGAGTCGAAGGACGGCCTGCGCTACCGCTTCAACGAGCGGCGCGTGCGCAACGGCGAACTCGACGAGGAGATCAAGGGCGACGCGCAGCTCGACGGCCCCGGCAAGGGCGGCACGGCCGAGTTCACCAAGCCCGCGACGGTGCGGCTGCGCCTGCCCGCCGGCACGCTCTTTCCTACGGCGCACACCCTCTTCCTGATCGAGCGCGCCAAGGCCGGCGATCAGCTCGTCTCGCGTCAGGTGTTCGACGGCGCCACGGTGGAGAATGCCGCCCAGATCACCGCGGTGATTGCGCGCAGCCTCAAGCCGGGCGCCAGCAACGCGAGCGACACGCCGAAGAGTCCGCTGCTCGACCGCCCGTCCTGGCGCATGCGCCTCGCTTTCTTTCCCGCCGACAGCAAGCAGGAGCAGCCGGACTACGAGCTCGGCATGCGCCTCCTCGATAACGGCGTGTCGCAGGAGATGACGCTCGACTACGGCGACTACGTCATCCACGCCAAGCTCGACGACATCGAGGCGCTGTCCCGGCCCAGCTGCTGATCACTTCTCCGCGAAAAGATCCGGCGGGTCCGCCAGCGCCGGCTCGGCGAGCCGGTCGGCGCCGATGCCGATCAGGCGGAAGAAGGTGCCGTCCGCCGCCGCGCGCAGCAGCGGCAGCGTTTCGCGATAGAGGATGGCCGCGCGCTGCGTCGGATCGGCGAGCCGGCGCGACCGGCTCAGCACGCGGAAATCGGCGGTCTTGAGCTTCAAGGTCACCCCGGCGGCGGCACGCCCCGCCCGCGTGAGGCGCCGCGCCAGGCTGTCCGAAAGTGCTTCGAGCTGGGCGGCGAGCGCCTCGTACTGGGCGATGTCGCGGGGGAAGGTGGTCTCCACCGAGATGCTTTTCATCGGCGTGTCGGGATCGACGGCGCGGTCGTCCTCGCCGCGGGCAAAGCGGGCGAGGCGCCGGCCGATGGCGCCATAGCGCAGCAGCAGCTCGCGCTCGCTGCGCTGGCGCAGCTCGGCGATGGTGGTGATGCCGTCGCCCGCCAGCTTCTGCTGCAGCGCCGCGCCGACGCCCCAGATGAGGCCGACGGATTTGTCGGCGAGGAAGTCGAGCGCCTCGCCGCGGCCGAGCACGGCAAAGCCCCGCGGCTTGTCGAGATCGGAGGCGATCTTGGCGAGGAACTTGTTGTAGGAGAGGCCGATCGAAACGGTGACGCCGACCTCGCGCTCGATGCGGCGCGCCAGCAGCGCCAGCGTGCGCGCCGGCGGCCCGCCATGGACGCGCTCGGTGCCGGCAAGGTCGAGGAACGCCTCGTCGATCGACAGCGGCTGGACCAGCGGCGTCGTCGCCAGCATCAGCTCGCGCACCTGCCGGCCGACCGTGCGGTACTTCGCCATGTCCGGCGGGATCACCACCGCTTCGGGGCAGGCCCGGAGCGCCTTGAACATCGGCATCGCCGAGCGCACGCCATAGAGCCGCGCGACATAGCAGCAGGTGAGCACCACGCCGCGCGCGCCGCCGCCGATGATGACCGGCCGGTCGAGCAGCTCCGGCCGGTCGCGCTTCTCGACGCTGGCATAGAACGCGTCGCAATCGAGATGCGCCAGCGACAGCGCGCCGAGCTCGGCATGGGCGACGAGCCGCGGCGAGCCGCATTCGGCGCAGCGTCCGCCCGCCGGCGGCGTCTCGGCCATGCGCCCGCAGTCGCGGCAGAGCCGGGTCATGTCGCCTCGTCCCGGCCCCAGAGCCAGGCGGCGCCGCGCACGCCGCTGGCATCGCCGTGGGAGGGCGGCAGGAGCCGCGTCGTCACGCTGTCGGCGAACACATAGCTGCCCCAGAGGCGCGGCACGTTCCGGTAGAGCCGACCGATCCGGCCCAATCCGCCACCGAGCACGATGACGTCGGGATCGAGGAGATTGATGACGACGGCAAGCCCCCGCGCCAGCCGGTCCTCATAGCGGGCAAGGCTGGCCTCGGCGCCGGCATCGCCGGCCTCGGCGCGGGCGGCGATCAGGGCGGCATCCAGCGCCTCGCCGGTCGCCGCCCGGTGATCGTGGGCGAGGCCGGGTCCCGACAGGAAGGTCTCGTTGCAGCCTTGCTTGCCGCAATAGCAGGAGGGGCCCGGGCGCTCGGCATCGCCGGGCCAGGGCAGGGGAGAATGGCCCCATTCGCCGGCAATGGCATTGGCGCCGGTGAGGAGCCGCCCGTTGGCGACGATGCCGCCGCCCACCCCGGTGCCGAGGATGACGCCGAACACCAGGGCGGCGCCGGCGGCCGCCCCGTCGATCGCCTCCGACAGCGCGAAGCAATTGGCATCGTTGGCGAATCGGAGCGGCCGGGCGAGCGCCCGGCCGAGGTCCCGGTCAAAGCGCCGGCCGTTGAGGCAGGTCGAGTTCGAGTTTCTGACCAGCCCGGTGCCGGGGGACAGCGACCCCGGCATGCCGATCCCGACCGGGCAGCTCTGGCCGAGGACCGCCTCGATCTCGGCCACCAGCGCCCGCACCGCCTCGATGGTTCCCGCGTAGTCGCCGGCCGGGGTCGCCATCCGCCGGCTGAGCCGGAGCCGGCCCTCCGGGTCGATGACCGCCGCCTCGATCTTGGTCCCGCCGAGATCCACGCCGATGCGCATTCCCGCCCTGCTCGCTTTGCGCTGCATCCCGACTAAAAGTTACGAAATCTTAAGGTAAACCAAACTATAGGTACGTAGCGGGGAGCCTTATGCGCCATAGGCGTCACCATTCGACGAGTCCCTCCCGCGGGGGTCGTGCCTACGAGAGTGTCCGGACACAAGGATTTTTGCATGAGCAAGCGGGTTCTCATCGTCGAGGACAATGACCTCAACATGAAGCTCTTCCACGACCTGCTGGAAGCGCATGGCTATGCCACATTGCAGACCAAGGACGGGATGGAGGCGCTGAAGCTCGCCCGCCAGCACCATCCTGACCTCATCCTCATGGACATTCAATTGCCCGAGGTCTCCGGCCTCGAGGTGACGAAATGGATCAAGGAGGATGACGATCTCAAGGCCATCCCGATCATCGCCGTCACTGCCTTCGCCATGAAGGGCGACGAGGAGAAGATCCGCGAGGGCGGCTGCGAGGCCTACATCGCCAAGCCCATCTCGGTGGCCAATTTCCTGCAGACCGTCGAACGTTTCCTGAGCTGAGAGCGGGCCCATGTCGGCGCGTGTGCTGGTCGTCGATGACGTCGAGGTGAATGTCCGGCTCCTCGAGGCCAAGCTGTCGAGCGAGTATTTCACGGTGATGACCGCCGCGGGCGGGGCAGAGGCGCTGGCGCTGGCGCAGAGCGAGCGTCCCGACATCATCCTGCTCGACGTCATGATGCCGGAGATGGACGGCTTCGAAACCTGCCGCCGCCTCAAGGCCGATCCGCACACCGCCGACATTCCGGTGGTGATGGTGACGGCGCTGTCGGAGGTCTCCGACCGCGTCCGCGGGCTCGAGGCCGGCGCCGACGATTTCCTCACCAAGCCGGTCAACGACATCGCCCTCTTCGCCCGCGTCCGCTCGCTGGTGCGCTTGAAGCGCATGATGGAGGAATGGCGGCTGCGCGAGGAGGTCTATGGCCGCTTCGACGCGGTCATCACCGAGACGCGGCGGGCCGAGGACATGAGCCCGGCGCGCATGGTGCTCTGGGAGGAAAGCAACTTCGCCGCCGACCGCATCGCCGACATGCTGCAGGGACTGGCGTCCACCGTGCTGCGGCCCGGAACCCCCGAGCAGCTGCGCGAGGTGACCGACGCCTCGATCGACCTCGTCATCCTCAGCCTCGCCGGCCAGCAGGACGCGCTGCGCCTGGTCGCGCAGCTGCGCGGCAGCGAGGCGAGCCGGCTGGTGCCGGTCCTCCTCGTCGCCGACAGCGAGGACCTGCCGCGCCTCGCCAAGGGCCTCGATCTCGGCGCCAACGACTACATCGTGCGCCCGCTCGATCGCAACGAGCTCACCGCCCGGGCGCGCACGCAAATCCGTCGCAAGCGCTTGCAGGACCGGCTGCAGGACAATTATCAGCGCAGCCTGGCGCTGGCGCTCACCGACAGCCTTACCGGCCTCTACAACCGCCGCTATCTGATGGCGCATCTCGACGGCTTGATGGCGCGCTCGGTCGAAGGAGGCGAAGGCCCGTCCGTGCTCATGCTCGACATCGACTATTTCAAGCGGGTCAATGACGGGCACGGCCACGCCGCCGGCGATCAGGTGCTGCGCGAGGTGGCAAGCCGGATCGCGCGCCATGTGCGCGCCTTCGATCTCGTCGCCCGCTACGGCGGCGAGGAATTCGTCGTCGTCATGCCGGAGACCACGCTTGCCATTGCCGCCATGGTCGCCGAGCGCCTGCGCAACGTCGTCGCCGCCAAGCCGATCGCTCTCGGCGACGGACAAAGCGAGCTGGCGATCACGATCAGCGTCGGCATCACCATCGCGCGCGAGGGCGGCGACAATCCCGGCGCCGTGCTGCAGCGTGCCGACAAGGCCCTCTACGAGGCCAAGGCCCGCGGCCGCAACTGCGTCGCCGGCTCGATGTCGGAGATTCTGCCGGTAAGCCAGGCCTCCTAAGCGCGCCGCCGCAGGCGTCGTCGCTGGCGGCGTCAGCGCTTGCGTCAGCAAGCGCGGGAGCCGCACCGTTCCGGCTAGCCTGCACCGTGCGGGCTTTCGCGGTTGCAAGGGCAACCGCTGACGCCCGCCGGCGACGACGCCATTGGCGTCGCGCTAGCAGCAAAAAGCCGCCCTCTTGGGGCGGCTCTTCGGTCTCGGCGGCCCTGCGGCGCCTACTTGATCTTGCCTTCGCGGAAGACGACGTGCTTGCGCGCAACCGGATCGTATTTCTTGAGCTCGAGCTTCTCGGTCTTCGCCCGCGGATTCTTCTTGGTCACGTAGTAGTAGCCGGTGTCCGCGCTGCTCACCAGCTTGATCTGGATGGTGTTGGATTTCGCCATGGCTTGGGTCCTCGAAGCGAGCCGCGGACGATAGCGCGCCACCGTCCCTTGTCAAGGTCCCCGTGGGAGCCCCCGCGAAAAAGCCGCTGTTGGCTAGGCGGGGAAACACGGGCGAACGGACATCACATGCGTATGTCGGCTTTTGGGGTTTTGGCGCTGGGCAAGCCGAACGGCCCGGCGCCTCAGCCTTCGAAGGCGCCGCAGACGCCAAATCACTGATCCCGGCTGTCACGGCGCAACCGGCGTCTCGCCCTGGGCGAGGCGCCGGTTTTGCATTGGCGGCGCGGCGGCTGGACGGATCGCCTGCCCGATGGCACCTTGCCCTGAGCCATGGGAGGAAAGCCGATGAAGATCCTGGGCCTCAAGACCGTCCGCGCCGAAGTGCCGCTGGACAAGCCGCTTCGCACCGCGATCCACGACTTCCGTTCGGTCGGCGCGCTCCTCGTCTCCCTCGATGCCGGCGACGGGCTGGTCGGCGAGGGCTACCTCTTCGTGCCCGGCACGCGCCAGCTCGGCGTCTTCGACGAGATGGTGCGCAGCTTTGCGCCCGTGCTCGTCGGCGCCGATCCCGAAATGAGCGAAGCGCTGTGGCGCCAGCTGTGGAGCGGCATCAACTTCTATGGCCACAAGGGCGTCTCGGTCTTTGCGCTCTCCGTCGTCGACATGGCGCTCTGGGATCTTCGCGGCAAGGCGCTCGGCCGGCCGATCCACCGCCTGCTCGGCGGTTGCCGCAGCCTCGTTCCGACCTATGCGAGCGGCGGGCTCTGGCTCGGCGCTTCGCTCGACGAGCTGGTCGCCGAGGCGAAGTCTTTCGTCAAGGCCGGGTTCCGCGCGATGAAGATGCGCCTCGGCAAGCCGCGGCTCGAGGAGGACGTGGCGCGCGCGACCGCGGTGCGCGAGGCGATCGGACCCGACATCGCGCTGATGGCCGACGCCAATCAGGGCTTCACCGTCGATCACGCGATCCGTCTCGGCCGGCGGCTCGAAGGCCTCGGCCTCGCCTGGTTCGAGGAGCCGGTCCCGGCCTGGGATCTCGACGGCTCGGCGCGCGTCGCCGCTGCGCTCGACACGCCCATCGCCAGCGGCGAGACCGAATATGCGCGCTACGGCTTCCGCGACATGCTGAAGGCGGGGGCAGCGGACGTGCTGATGCCCGATCTCGGCCGCGTCGGCGGCGTCAGCGAGTTCGTCAAGGTGGCGCATATGGCGGATGCGCTCGACATTCCCGTCTCCTCGCACATCTACACCGAGCAGAGCATCGGCCTCGTCGCCGCCCTCGGCAACGCCACGTACCTCGAGCACATGCCCTGGTTCGGGCGCCTCTTCCGCGAAACGCTGGAGATGCAGGACGGCATGGTGGTCGTGCCCGAGCGGCCGGGCTTCGGCTTCACCTTCGATCCCGACGCGGTCGAGCGCTACCGGATCTGACGCGCCTTACTGCGCCGCGATCGGCGCTTGCGGCCGGAGCTGCGCCTGGATCGCCTTGAGGTCGTTCTCGTCCAGCGTCTCCTTCTCCAGCAGCAGATGGGCGCCGCGCTCCAGCGCCTCGCGCTGATTCCCGAGAAGGGCGACGGTGCGGGCGAAGACGCGCTCGACGATCCGCTGCACCGCGAGGTCGATGGCGTGCGCCGTCTCGTCGCTGTAGCTGTGGTGCTCCCAGCCGGGAACGGCCGCCGGCCCCTGCAGGAAGGTCGGCCGCTCGGCGTCATAGGAGACCGGGCCCAGCTTCTCGTCCATGCCATAGCGCGCCACCATGTCGCGGGCGATGCTCGTCACCTTGGCGAGGTCGTCGGCGGCGCCGGTCGAGAGATGGCCGAAAGTGACCTGCTCGGCGGCGCGCCCGCCGAGCAGCACGCACATCCGGCTCTCCAGCTCCTCGCGCGTCTGGATGAAGCGATCCTCGCTCGGCCGCTGGATGGTGTAGCCGAGCGCGCCGATGCCGCGCGGGATGATCGAGACCTTGTGCACGGTGTCGCTGCCGGGGATCGACATCGCCGTCAGCGTATGGCCCATCTCGTGATAGGCGACGACCCGCCGCTCCTGCGGATTGAGCACGCGCTTCTTCTTCTCGAGGCCGGCGACGATGCGCTCCACCGCGTTGGTGAAGTCGGCGATGGTGATGGCATCGCCGTGGCGGCGCGTCGCCACCAGCGCCGCTTCGTTGACGAGATTGGCGAGGTCGGCGCCGGTGAAGCCGGGCGTCAGCGCCGCGATCTTCTCGGGATCGACGTCTGCCGCGAGGATGTGCCCCTTGAGATGCACCTTCAGGATGTCGATGCGCCCCGCCTTGTCCGGGCGGTCGACCAGCACCTGCCGGTCGAAGCGCCCGGCGCGCAGCAGCGCCGGATCCAGGATCTCCGGCCGGTTGGTGGCGGCGAGCAGCACCAGGCCCGAGCGCGCATCGAACCCGTCGAGCTCGGAGAGCAGCTGGTTCAGCGTCTGCTCCTTCTCGTCATTGCCGCCCATGCCCGGATAGGTGCCGCGGGCGCGGCCGAGCGCGTCGAGCTCGTCGATGAAGATGATCGCCGGCGCCTTCTGTCGTGCCTGCTCGAACAGGTCGCGCACGCGCGCCGCGCCGACGCCGACGAACATCTCGACGAATTCCGAGCCGTTGATCGAGAAGAACGGCACGCCGGCCTCGCCCGCCACCGCGCGCGCCAGCAGCGTCTTGCCCGTGCCCGGCGGCCCCACCAGCAGGATGCCTTTGGGCACCCGCGCGCCGAGGCGGCTGTACTCCTTCGGGTTCTTGAGGAAGTCGACGACCTCCTTCAGCTCCGCCTCGGCCTCGTCGACGCCGGCGACATCGGCGAAGCTCACCTTGGTGTCGGTCTCCATGTAAACCTTGGCGCGGCTCCGGCCGATCGACATGAAACCGCCGGCGCCGGTCTGTCCCGCCATGCGGCGGATCACGAACCACCAGACGCCGAAGAACAGCAGGGTCGGCACGACCCAGGAGAGCAGGTTGCTGAGAAGATTGTTCTCGGCGACGCCGGAGAAGGTGACGCCGTATTTCTGCAGCTGCTCGGCGATGTCGGGCGGGACGCGCGTGGTGACGAACTGTTTCTTGCCGTTTTGCGCTGCTTTGAACTGGCCTTCGACGTAATCGCCGGAAACCCTGACGTCGGCGACCTTGCCGGCTTTGAGATCGTCGAGGAATTCGCTGTAGGGGAGAACCGTGACTTCGGTCGACTGCATCCAGAGTTGTTGCAGGACGATGATGCCGATGATCGCGGCGATCACGTACCAGACGTGAAACTGGACACGCTTGTCCATCGGCTCCTCCTGCCGGCTGCTCGTCAATGATATACGGGGCGTCCGCTTTGGGCGACCCGATCACGGCGAAAGGAAAAATTAACCAAGCCCGCCGCATCCTCGCGGCAAGAGCCCGGACGAGGATGTGTGGATGACGGTCGTCGGCAACGGTCTTATCACCTTGACGAGCGGCATGGCGTTCTGTCAGGTCGCTCCCGGCGCGGGCGGCGCTGTCGCCGCGTTCTGGTGGGAAGCCAACGGCCGGCGCATCGATTGGCTCCGGCCCGCTGCGCCTGCCGCCGTCGCGCGCGGCGATGCCGAGGATCTGGCGTGCTTTCCCCTGGTGCCCTACAGCAACCGCATCCGCGATGCCCGCTTTCTCTTCTGCGGCCGCGAGATCGTCGAGACTCCGGCGGATGACGGCAAGCGCCACGCGCTGCACGGCCATGGCTGGCGCCGCGACTGGACCGTGGCGGAACGCGGCGAGAACCGCCTCGTGCTGGAATACGAGCACGCCGCCGCGGGCTGGCCGTGGTCCTATCGCGCGCGGCAGAGCTTCGCCTTGAGCGCCGGCGCGCTCGAGATCACCCTCGAGCTCGAGAACCGCTCCGACGGGCTGATGCCGGCGGGGCTCGGCTTTCACCCATATTTCCCGCGGACACCAGAGGCGCGCCTCAGCGCGCGCACCGACGGGGTCTGGCTCACCGACGGCGACGTGATGCCGACGGAGCGCCGGCCCGTGCCGGGCGAGTGGCGGCTCGCCGAAGGCCGCCGCATCGCCGATCTCGCGCTCGACAATGTCTTCACCGGCTGGGACGGCGAGGCGGTGGTGACCTGGCCCGAGCGCGGCGCGCACCTCCGCCTTGCCGCGACGCAGCCACTGCTCTCCTTCCTCGTCCTCTACACGCCGCCGGGGCGGGACTTCTTCTGCGTCCAACCGGTGAGCCACGTCGCCGACGCCGTCAACCTCGCGCGCGCCGGTGTTGCCGACACTGGCCTGCGCGTGCTCGCGCCCGAGGCGCGCCGCCTCGCCCGCATCAGCTTCACCCCCGAGCTGCGCTAGCCGCGCCAAGGCCGGCTCGGACGACGTTGAATTCGCCGCCTTTTTCACGAACGCCGCCGGTCGCGGCGAGTCACCCGGCCGCGGCCTCCAGCACGATCCGCAGCGCCCGCTCCATCACCTGGTAGTCCATCGAGGCGACATCGGCGCGCGTGCCGATGTCGAGCCGCCCCGCGCGCGCCGCATCCAGCATCTCCGCCACCTGCTCCGGCAGATAGGGGAGGTGGATGAAGCCGCAAGGGACCGGCTGGCCGCGCCGCTCCAGCGCCGCAAGCAGCAGGTAGAGCACGGCATTGCAGAGATAGGTTCCGGCGCTGCTGGAAAGACGCACCGGAATCCCTTGAGCGAGGAGGGCGTCCTCCATCGCGCGCAGCGGCAGGCGCGCCGCCCGCGCCACTGCGCTCCCGGCGACGAGCGGCCGGTCCAGCGGCCGCGCGCCGGCATTGTCGGCGATGCCGAAATCGGCGAGGTTGAGCGCGACGCGCTCGAGGCGGATCATCGCCTCGCCGGGCGCAAGGCCGAGCGCCAGGACGAGGCTCGGCCGCACCTCGTCGAGCAGCGCCTCGACGCGCGCTTCGAGTCCTTCCAGGGCCACGGGCAGCACGCGCCCCGCGACGCGGTAGGCGCCGATCCTCTCGCTGTGCAGCGCCTCTGCCAACCTCGCGGACGGGTTGTGGTGGCGGCCGCCATAGGGCTCGAAACCGGTCACCAGCGCGATCTTCTCCATAGGCGCCTCAGGGTAGACAACGGGAAGGATGCAGTCTCGCCTGCCGCCCGGAGCCCGGCAACGCCGATTCATCCCCGTCCAGGGCGATGGGATCCATGCAACCCTGAATTCGCCTTTTGGCGGGGAACCAGCAGCCGGCTCCGGCCGATTGTAGCCCGGGGCGGATTCCGGTGACGCGAGGAGAGCCGGTGGCCTATCTGGATCTGGGCCGGGCAGTGCGCGGCGTCGATTCCCTGTTGCGGCAGCATCAGGGAATCGAGGAATTCACCGCTGACGAAGACTGCGTCTTCCGCGTCTCGCGCGGCGTCGCGAGCCGCGGGGCGGTCCTGTCCGACGGCACCCTGATCGCCGCAGGCGAGGCGGTGCTGCAGCTGCACTTCTGGAACGAGCATCTGCCGCTGATGCCGAGCGAGGGGCCGAGCGCCGCCTGGGCCATCCGCTTGACGCGCAGCATGCGCAAATCGCTGATCGCCGTTGCCGCCTATCTCGAGGGCGAGCGTTCGCTCGACATGGTTCGCGCGCTGCACGGCGCGCCGCCCTTCGGCAGCCGGATCGGCGCGGCGCAGATGGTGCGCACCGCCTGCCGCTTCGGCTTCGACGTCGTCGACGCCGGGACCCCGCGCGAGTGGCACGCGCGCCTTCATCTCGTCTTCGACAGCATGCTGCTCTGGGGGCTCGCCTACGCCTTCAATCCGGCGGGGCTGCGCAGCAAGGGCCTGCTGCGCTATCGCCATCAGCTGTGGATTTCCCGGCGCAAGCTGCTGCACGATTACGGCGCTCGTGTCGCCGCTCCGGCGCTGGCCGAACGCCCCCCGGCGCTGGTCGAGCGGCCCCCGGCGCTCGTCGAGCGCCATTGAACCGACACCGGTACCGGCGGCGACGGCGGCGGCGGCGCGCCTTGCCATGATCGGCGCCGCCCTCTCGCTCCTCTGGGCCTTCCTTGTCGCGATCCTGATCGGGCGCGCGCAGCG